>JACQFP010000036.1 GCA_016200005.1 Verrucomicrobiota bacterium
GATGACGCTCGCCTCCTGATCGCCTTCCGTGATTTCCTTGTCTTCACCGACGATCAGTTCAAGCGGTTCGTCTTTGCCCAATTCATCAAGGGTTTCCGCGCCGACGCCGTAATATTTTTTGAGCGCTTTCTCAATTTCCACTTTGGGAGCAAGCGCAAATTGAACCGCGCCTTGCACGTCGAATTGCACGGCGTTCAGCATCGCCGTGTCGAACGGATTGCCCACCGCCACTTGGAGCGTGCCGTTCTCGAAGCGCGTCGGCAGCACGGAATATTGGAAGGCGACCTTGGTGGAGATTTTCTGGCGCGCTTCCACCGGCACATCGGTTTTCCGCAAGTCGAGGTAAGGCCAGCCGAGGGCCTTGGCCAGTTGTTGCAGAAACAGTTCCTCGGAGAGTCCCCGTTCCCGGCAAATAAATGCCAGCAATGATTCCTGAGAACCATTGACGACCGCCACGTGCCAGGCCTTGCTCCACTCGTCGAACTGCTCCGGAGTGCCCAGCGCCATCTGCGCGAATAAGTTTTTGATCGATGCAAACGCCATTTAACTTGCTCTAAAGTCTCAGACTTAACCAACAAGCGAAACTAGAAAAAGTTGCGCCGCGGGTCAAAGAATTAGAGCCGGGATTATGGACACCAAGTGCGCCTTTCGTCCTTAAACCAACTCCCCTTTCTGCGCTTACGAGGATCTCGCCTCGACGCCCGGTCTTTCCTGAGATAATTTCCAGTTGTGAATAGCTTGCTAATCGGTGTGCTCAGCGTGTTGGTTTCGACGAACCAGCCCACCACGATCAGCAACACCAGCACCAACCAGATTGGCATTTCTGCCTCGATTCCAAACCGCGATGACCTGTTGGAAAGAGAATGCCAGAAATTGCTGGAGGATGCGGCGGCCGCTCAGGCCGAGGTGACCAGATGGATCAGAGAAAATCAGTCCGCCGAAGAAAAGGGCACCGCGCTTTCCAGCGCCGCGATGAATCAACGCGTCGCGGCACGCTTCGCGCCGATTCGAAAAGCGTATGAGGATTTCCTGCAACGCCACCCCGCCTACACTCAGGCCCGGCTGGATTACGCAAGTTTCTTGAGCGACAGCCACGAGGAAGACGCTTCGCATGATCAAATGGAAAAGGCCCGCGAACTGGACCCCAAGAATCCCGCCCCATGGAACAACCTTGCCAACTATTACGGCCACTTTGGCCCGGTCAAAAAAGCCTTTGAGTACTACGCCAAAGCCATTGAACTGGATCCGGCGGAGCCGGTCTATTTTCAAAACTTTGCCACCACGGTCTTCCTTTTCCGCCGAGACGCCAAAGAATTCTACGATATCGATGAACAAAAAGTCTTCGACAAAGCGCTCGAGCTTTACCGAAAGGCGTTGCAACTGGACCCGACCAATTTTGCCCTCGCCACCGATGTGGCGCAAACCTACTACGGCATCAAACCGCCGCGCACCGCCGAGGCGGTTGCGCTCTGGGAACAGACCTTGAAAATCGCCAGCAACGAGCTTGAGCGCGAGAGTGTTCACGTTCACCTGGCCCGGATCAATCTGGGCGTGGGCCGATTCGACGAAGCGCGCCAGCATCTCAATGCCATCACCAACGAGACATACACCGTCATCAAGAATCGCCTGACCCGAAACCTCATCGAAAAAGAAACCAAGGCGAAGGAAACCAACGCACCACTGGGAGTGGTGCCCAGTAAGTAATCAGGCGTACGCTTGCCGCCGGGCCAGGACCACCGGATCGGCGCGCGATTCAGCGGTGGCGGCGTTGGAGTTCAAACTTTAGTTTGTCGGGCTCAGGCGGAAAGCGACTGGCATGAAGGGCGGTTAAGCCTGGGATGCTGAAGCATGAACTCCAATTTCTGCCGCTCGACTCTCTTCCCGTGTTCAGCTAGTTTCTGCGTATGAAACGACTTGTGATCGGATGGTTGAGCCTGTTGCTGGTGGCAAGCCAGATGGCAGCGGCCACCAACGCAAGTTCCAACAAGTCTGTGGTCGCACTCAGTCTTCCCGTTCCCAACGATCCGGTCGAAAAGGAATATCAGAAACTGCTGGCGGAGGATGACGCCGCGCAGGCGGAGGTGGACAAATGGATTCGTGAAAACAAGGAGTTTGCCGAGCAAGGTGCCGGCATTTCCAGCGCAGCATTGAATCAACGCATCAAGGACCGCTTTACGCCAGTTCGCAAGGCGTATGAGGAATTCCTGCAACGCCATCCCGATCACGCCCACGCGCGCCTGGCCTTTGGCAGTTTCCTCAACGACCTGCAGGAGGAGGAGGCTGCGCGCGATCAATGGGAGAAAGCGAGCGAACTCGAACCCGGGAATCCCGCTGCCTGGAACAACCTCGCCAATAACTATAGCGAACACGGGCCGATCAAAAAAGCCTTCGAGTATTATGCCAGGGCTATCGAACTCAAACCGGATGAGGCGCTTTATCATCACAATCTCGGCATGACCGTTCATCTTTTTCGCCGCGCGGCGATGGAGTTTTACAATCTGAGCGAACAGCAAGTCTTCGAAAAAGCCCTCGCGCTTTATCGCCAGGCGCTGAAGCTCGACCCGAATAATTTCCCGTTCGCCTCCGATGTCGCCCAAACGTATTACGGCCTCAAACCCACGCGGACCGAGGATGCCTTGAAAGCCTGGAACGACGCTCTGAAAATTGCCAACGACGACATCGAACGCGAAGGCGTTTACCTTCATCTCGCCCGTTTCAAACTCGATGCCGCGCGATTTGCGGAGGCCCGGCAGCAACTCCTGTCCGTCACCAATGCGATGTACACACAATTGAAGAGCAACCTGCTGCAGAATATCAACGCGCAGGAAGCCAGAGCAAAGCAAACCAACGCGCCACCCGCCGCGGTGGAAAAGCAGTAAGTAGGCAGGGCGCGGTGACCTCACCGCGCCTCCGAACGGAGTAACTCGCCTCCTCGCTCCATGGAACAAACCAGCCCAAGAAAAGTTTCGCTCAATTTTTTTCAAACCAAGCTCGCGGCAGGATTGTCATCCGGTTTGATCTGATTTGATTCGGCTGGAACCGGAAGACCGGCGGCCGGCGGAATCGGAGCCGGATTACATAACGGTCCGCTGCCGCTGGCGTCTGGGGGAGAAAGCCTTTCGCGAGAATCTGGCGGAGCAGAAGAGCGAACGTAGATGGCGGAACAAATCATCGCGGAGGAATCGAAACGGCGACGGTGGAAAGAGACCGATCAGCAAACCCGGCCCGGAGATGATGCGGCGAAAGTGGCGTTGGCGGCGCGGTTGAATCCGGTGCTTTTCTTTACTGTCCCGAGTAATCCTTCTCGACCTTGGCGGCCACGTCCTTGTAGCCGATGTCGTGTTCGTAAATGAGTTTGTATTGCTCGATGGCTTCCTGGACCTGACCCATTTTTTCGAGCACGCCGGCCAGCGCGTAAATCAACTCCTTCTTTTCGGTGTCGAAGGGAATTTTTTCCTTGATGGCATTTTGCAGCGTGCGGGCGGCGAGGTCGTTCATGCCCTTGCGCGCGAAGCACTGCCCCAACAGACTCAAGGCCTGAAGCTTTCGATGCGGATTGTCTTTCGCCCGCTGCAGTTCCTGGATGGCCTCGTTGATTTTGCCGGCTTGAAAGTAGAGCTGGCCAAGCTCGAAGCGAATCTGCAGGTCGGTCGGATATTTCTCTGCGCGCTGCTGGCACTCCGTAATCTGATAAGCTTGTCGCTCCGATTGAATTTGCGCCGAGGTCTCCGCGTAATCGGGGTCTTGAGGATCGAGTTGCGCCAACGCGTGATCATATTTCTTCAGGGTCGTCTCGGCCATGGCGCGTTCCAGCGACGAATCGCCACCCGCACCGGAGGTCTTGATCTTTTCGTAGTAACCCAGCGCGCGGTCAAAATCCTTTTTCTGCGTGTACAACTCCGCGAGCGAACGCAGCAGCTTCAGGTTGTCAGGTTCGTTCGGCAGGCGGGTCTCATATTCCCGGATCAAGCGAGCGGCCACATCGTCCGATTTGACTTCACGCTTTTCCTGTTCAAGCGAAACCGCCTCCTCCTTGTTTTTCAAAATGTCGCGATACGACCCCTGCCCGTCGGCCAGCGCTTCGTAACCGCCTTCGTCGAGCGTTTTGCGCGCGGAGACGTTTTTCATTTCCTGAGCGAGCGCGGTGTCGCCGGGAAAATCGCGCACGAGATCGCTAAACACGGTTTCGGCCCGCGACACTTCGCCGGCCAGTGCCAGCGCCCGGGCGAGTTGGACGCGCAGTTCCTTGTCCTTGGGCGAATTTTTTACCAGGATTTCCAGCGAGAACACCGCGGTGCGGGGCAGGTCCGCCGCCAACGCCGCCTCGGCCAGCAGCTTGTGCGCGGCGGTATTCTGCGGGTCGCCGTTGAGGATGTGCTCGGCAATAGTGATGGCTTCGAGCGGATTATTGCGGAGAGCGAGCTGGCCTTTGGCGATCATCGGCGACGAACTGGCACCACCGAAGACCTTTTTGAAGAAGCCGGTGCCGCCACCCATTTTCTTGAATTGCGCCACGCGCAAGAATTCGCGGCACTCGAAGAAGGCCGGCTCCTTGGCCAAGATCTCGTTGAAGATCGCGATGGCGTAATCGTAATTGGCACGTTGCAGCGCGGTGGCCCCCTTTTCAAAATACTGGCGCAAGGCCAATGGAATTTCATCCATGCTCTTTTCGGGCATGAGCAGAGTCTAGTCGGCACCCGCCAAAAATCCAATGTAAATCAGGCGGTGCGTTGCACCCGCTTGGTAGGTGGAAAACTTTATGAAGACCCCCTCACCATGAACCTGCCACCGACCCACCCCTTGCCCCTCCCAGGAGGGGAGCGGCGCAATGTTGGATTGTTCCCCTCCTGGGAGGGGCAAGGGGTGGGTTGAGCGCGCGAAATTGTCTTTCGGGGAATTCTCACCCCACTCCCTCTGTCGCTTCGCGCTTGGATCTCAAACCGACTTGAGCGCAGCAATGACGGGCAGACGTGATGCCCGGATTGCCGGCAGGAAACTTCCCACCACCCCGACCAGCACCGAAAAAATCAGACCCTTCGTCGCCAGCCACGGCGTGATCCGAAACTGGAAGACAATTTCGCTGAACGATTCAAAACTCATCGTCCCGGTGGCGTAACCATTCATCGGCAGCGAAAACAGACATCCCAACACGCCCCCGATCAACGCGAGGAATGCGCCTTCAATCAAGAAGCTCACCAGGATGGTTCGGCGACGAAATCCCAGCACCCGCAACGTGCCGATTTCCCGCGTGCGCGAGCCGACGCTGGCATACATCGTGTTCATGGCGGCAAAGACAGCGCCGATGGACATGGCCGTCGCCAGAAAACCACCGAGGATTTTGATCGGCATCGCAGTCATGGTTTGCGCGCTGTAATACGCCACCTCCGGCATGCCGCGGAGCGACAGGCGTTTGTCCGCATCCACCCGATTCGTTAATGATTGAGCGGCGGCGGCGTCCACCACGCGCACCAGCAGGCTGGAATAATTCTCGCGGTCGAAAATCGAGCGCGTCTCATCGGCGTCCAGCCAGACCTCGGAATCAAACGCGCTGTTTTGTCCGTCCATCCAGCCGACGACGGTGAGTTCCTGACCGGCGCTTTTGAAAGTGTCGCCGATTTTAAAATTGCCAAAACGCGCCGCCAATCGTCGGCTCACGACCACCTCGCGTTTGCCCGGCGTGAACCATCTCCCCTCCACTAGCGACACCTGGGGCCGGAGTTCCATGCCCATCGGCGAAATGCCGCGGAGGAGAACATTGGCCTCGCCTTCCGCTTTACCGCGCGGCAGATTGATCAACACCAGCACATCGCCGGAGATCAGCGGCTGGCCTTTTTCGTTGCGGGCGATTTCGGGCCAATACTGAATGAGCTTCAGTTGGGTGCGCATCACCTGGCTGCTGGATTCGGCGGTCGAGCCTTTGCGAACAATCATCACGTTGCGCGGATCGCCGGTGTTGCGGCTGGATTTTTCCAAGCCGACCGCCAGCGCCTGCACGAGGACGTAAACGGCGACGACCAGTGCCACGCCAAGAATCGTGGCCAGGGTCGCGCGCCAGCGGACGAACACGTTGCGAACATTATATTTCAGCGGAAGGGCCATGTTGCCAAAAGCGCGAATCCAACATCCCAAGCGCGCATATCAAGATCCCACATTTTCAAGTCATTCCCATCGTGAAGACCATGCAATTTTCAATCGCGGACAAAGTTTGCGGATTTACGGCGCCAAGCTTTTGGCGGAGACGGGTTTTGTCGAGAACACGCAACTGGTGGCAAAGCAAAACAGAGTCACTCGCCAATCCGCCTTCGCCTTTTGGTATTTGCAGGCACGTCGGCAGTGCCGCGCGGCGGAGGTTTGTTGTAAACGGGATTGCGAGCACCGTTGAACTGAACCTGCTGATTAGATCATTTTGCAAGATCAACACGGGGCGCAAGCCGGCCTGCTCCGAGCCGCGTGTGGGATTCAAGTCCGCAAACCAGACTTCGCCCCGGCGGGCGCTCATCGGTTGTCCTCTTTGAGGAGTGCGGCGGCGTAATCCGAGACACCTTCTTCAGCCAGCAAGCGATCCGCCTCGGCGCATTCACCGTACAGCGTCGCGAGCTTCCGCTCGTCAAGTGCGGCATCTGGCGCGTGATGAGAGCGACGCCTCAGAAAATGCAAATACGCGGCTACCTGGCGGAGTTCGGCGTCTCCCAACCCTTTGAGTTCTTCTGCAACTTGCTCTTTGATGGACATAACACAACCAATCTACAAACGCTAAGCGTGAATTTCAATCCAAGGTTTTCAAACCGTCCACCACGCTCATGCGCGCCACGGCAATGGCGGGGGCAACGCTGGCGATGATGCCGAGCGCGGCCGCCACGAGCGCGGCCCGCCCGATGATGGCCGGCGTGACTTCAAAGGTGATGAAAATGCCGTTGGTCATTTTGGCGATGCTGACATAGGTGTAAATCCACCATGCGCCCCCGATTCCCAGGAGCGCGCCGAACATCGCCAGCCCAAAACTCTCCGCCAGGATCGCGGCGAACAATTCGCGGCGGCGAAACCCCAGCGCCTTCAACACGGCCAATTCCCGGAACCGCTCGCGAATCGCCATGCTCATGGTGCTGGCCGAAACCAAAATGAGCGTGAAAACGACGACCGAGGAAATCGAGCGGACCAGGATTTTGATGTTGCCCCACATCGAGACCATGCTCATCTGGAAGGCGCGCTCGGTTTCCGCGCGCACCTCGGCGGAGGTATTGGCAAAAGCTTTGTCGATGCGGGCACAAATCTGCGACATGTCGTCGAGGTTGTTGGCTTTGACCCACCAGGTGCCGACCTGCCCGGCGCTGCCTGAGGCTTCATCGAGATATTTGTGGTGAAAGAAGAGGTTGCGGTCGTCAATCGATCCCTCGTAAATGCCGGCGACTTTCAACGTCAGATCGCAGGGCCAGATCGTGCCGGTGAAGGGCAGGCGGTCGCCGACCTTGATGTGGTATTTCTCTGCCGTGAGCTTGCCGACGATGCAGGAGGTTTGATCTTTGAGGAATGCCTCCAATTGATCGGGTGGGACTTTGGCTTCACCCATCACCTTGAAAAACTGAATCGGATCGATGGCAAACTGGGCGAAGAGTGTGGCTTCCTCGTCCCGAAACTTGCCGCCATACCAACTGAACGGGGTGACGGCTTCCACGCCCGGTATCCGTTCCAGCACGGCGCGCTGGCGGGCGGGCAACAGGTTGGCCAGGGAAATCTTGTTGCGCACAACGATGCGCGACGCCGCCCCGATGTCCTCCGGCGGCACCGTGATTTCCCGCATGGCCACCAGCAGCGTGACAAATAGAAAGAGACTCGCCGCCACGCTCAAGATCGAGAGCGCGGCGCGGCGTTTGTTGCGCAGAGCGTTTTTGACGACGAATGTTGCCGGATTCATGGTGACCGCCAGCAAGAGTGTGGCCCGTTTCGTCAGGGTTTTCAAAAACAAATCTTGCCAAAGCGCCGGAATCTTTATCGCATTGGCAAGCTCAGGCACAAATTTGAGTTTGAGTTGGTACGAGAGAGTCCCAGTGCGACGCAGCCGTAACCACTCCCTCTCCTCCATCGGATGGAGGAGAGGGCCGGGGAGAGGAGGAGTTTTTCTCGCTTCGGGTTAACGCAGCCCCTCTCCTCGGTCCTCTCCCCACTCCTGCGTCATGGGGAGAGGAAGAAAAATCGCAGCGTCGAAATTTTTGTCGAGGAAACGCGAACCTTTGCAATTGTGATACAACTAAGTCCGGCAAATTGAACAGAAAAGTCTTGGAAAGAACATTTTCAATATGAATCAGGAAGAAGAAGCGTTGGGAGTTCATCAAAAGGCGCTGCGCATCAATCTGGACGCCAGCAAATACGGCACGTTCGCCGAGATTGGCGCGGGTCAGGAGGTGGCGCGCTGGTTTTTTCGCGTGGGCGGCGCGTCCGGCACCATCGCCAAGACCATCTCGGCTTACGACATGACGGTGAGCGACGCCATTTACGGTCGCTGCGAACGGTACGTGAGTCGCGATCGACTGCGCACGATGCTCGATTACGAATTTGGCTTGTTGTTGGAGCGGTTAAGAAAAGTGCGGGGGGACAAAACCAAGTTTTTTGTCTTCGCCAATACGGTCGCGGCGCAAAGTTTCACGCGGCGAATTGATTGCAACGGTTGGATGGGCATCCGGTTTCAGACGCAGCCCAAGGCCGAACCATCGGAGATCATCATTCATGTACGCATGTGGGACAAAGAAAATCTCCAACAACAGGAAGCGCTGGGCATGCTGGGGGTGAACCTGATTTATGGCGCCTACGAATATCACAACAGTCCCGAGCAACTGATTCTTTCCTTGATGGATGATTTGTCCACCGAGCGAGTGGAGGTGGACATGATCAAATTCTCCGGGCCGGCGTTTCAAGGTGTCGATAACCGACTGATGAGTTTGTGGTTGGTGGAAAAAGGCATCACCAACGCCGCCATGTTTACGGCGGACGGTGAAGTGGTGCAGGCCGCCGAGGTGCTTTACAAAAAGGCTGTTCTGGTGGAGCGCGGCAGTTTTCGCCCGGTGACCAAAGTCACGATCGACATGCTGGAGTCGGCGGAGGCGCAGTTCGTGCAAGAGCCGAATGTGCAGGGGGAAGAAGTGGTTGTGCTCATGGAGATGACCTTGAAGAATCTGACGAGCGGCGGCGAGATCAATCACCAGGATTTTCTGGATCGTGTGGACATCCTCGGCGCGTTGGGCAAGACCGTGCTGATTTCCAACTACTCGGAATTTCATCGAGTTGCGGCGTTTCTGTTTCGTTACACCAAGAAAATGGTCGGCCTTGTCATGGGCGTGCCGACGCTGCAGGATATTTTTGATGAAAAATATTACGCTGATCTCGAAGGCGGGATTTTGGAATCATTCGGGCGGTTGTTCAAAAACGATTTGAAGTTTTACGTTTACCCGCTGAAAGAGCCGAAGACCGGCGCGCTCATCACCGCGGGCAACCTGCGTGTCGCGCCCCATCTGCAGCATCTTTATGCCTACCTGTTGGAAAACCATTTCGTCCAAGGTGTGCGTGACATCAAGGAAGAGCATCTCTCGATCTTTTCGCGGGATGCGCTCGCCAAAATTCAACATGGCGATCCATCCTGGGAGGAAATGGTGCCGCCGCAGGTCGCGCGGCTGATCAAAGAACGCAAACTATTGGGCTACGCCAGCAAAGCCGGACTGGCGGTCGCCCCAAAAGCGGCAGTCAGTTAGGCTGAGACGCTGGTGGCGATTACGTTTGCGTCTCATCCGCTTTAAACGCTGTCCGCACGCCCAGTTGGAGTTCACGCTTTAGCGTGCCGGGCGCGGACAAGCTGAAGCTTGAACTCCAACGAGCATTCGCGCTTTGAAGTCAGTAAACCAACACCAACTCCGCCGCCTGGAATGAAACCACGGATTTCACGGATGACACGGATAATGCAATTCCCATCCGCGTAATCCGTGTAATCCGCGGTCAAAAGAATCAGTAAACCAGAACGAGCACGGCAGCTTGTTCAGCAGCCTTGACGAGATCTTCAAACTTCCGCTCCTTCGTCTCCGGCTCTTTGAGCTTGGCAGAAACATCCGGCACGGATTCCAGGAAGCTCAGGAGATAACTGCTCTTCACCGCGTAATTCACATTCTCCGGCAACGCCCCGCCCGCGCGCTCAACTTGGCCGACACCACCCCCACCACGTTGCCCCGCTCGTCCACCAACGCCCCGCCCAAATTGCCCGGCTGCACCGGCACGCTGATCTGGAAATACCGCGCGTCATCCCCCGCGCCGGACAGCGACGCGATCTCGCCCTTGGCCAGCTTGGGCGCGAACCCTTGCAAGCCGAGTTTGGGAAAACCCACCGTGGCCACCGTGCCGCCCAACTTCACCGCGCGACTCGCCCCCTACCGGCAACGTCAGGTCATTGACCGCATCCGCTTTCATCACCTTGGCGGAAATGATTCAACGCAAAGACGAAAACTCGCAGAGAAAAAAACAATCTCGCCGCACCTAGGAACTTAACTGGACAAAGTGCAAACATTTGAAAGAATGTCGTTGGTAGTTAGCACCAACCAAACTCTTGTATGGATAAAGAGAAGCAGCAAAAGTTTATAACGATGGTTCAGACAGCCATCATTACCAAATATGTCTGCGACCGTGGCTGAACAGAACGGCGTCAGATGCTTGCAAGTTATGAATGACGTGATGATTTTGCGGCCGCCCTCGGTCACGACGTAGCGATGCGTGCCGCTGACTTTGCGCAACAGTCCATGCGCCCGCAGCAGCCGCAACTGGCGGGTGACGGCACCGGCTCGCCGCCGTTCTTCTTTGTCCGTTCCAGATTTGGCCCAGAGTTGCCGGCGGAGATCGCGGTTGCGCAGGCCGTTGATGACATATTCGCCCCGGCTCACCGCCGCGAGCAGCGCCGCGTCTTTTTCGCCCCACGGATTGAGCGCGCGATGGCGGCGTCCGTCCCGCACCACGGCCCGGCAGACGGTGGCGCTGGCTTGGCCCGCCGGAGTTTTGTCCGTCACGCCGGCCAGGGCTTCGAGATAGCGCTGGTTGGCCGCCGCCGAGACTTGGGCCCGCCGCCACAACTCGCCCACGCTCCGTTGCAATGGACGCCAGGATTTCTCCCCGCCGGGGTCGCCTTGCTTGGCGCGATAGACGCGGAAGTCTTCGGTCTTGTTGATGGTGGTTTCGATGCGCAGGACGCTGCCTTCCTTGTCATACATCTTCACCGAGTTGCCGTTGACGGAGTGTTTGACCCGGATGCCTTCGGGCCGGTGCTTGAGGTCGCTGATGATTTCACCGGTGAACAACGGCGGCACCCGCCCGCCCGTTGTCGGAATGTTCCGGCCCAGGAAGCGCATCACGTCGGGACTGGCGAAGGTGCGCAGGCCGTGATGGACCAGCCGGGGATAAAGCGCGGCCAGACTCGGAGCATCGCGGAAGAGCAGGTCGGTGGCATACTCGCTGGCACTGGCGGACCAGTAATAGGTCTGACCGATGGGCCGGCAGATTTCGGCGTGCAGTGGATGGGCTTGATCGAGCAGGCGGCCCAGCACGCTCGGCCAGTCGGTGCGCAGTTGTTCGTCCAGCAAGGCCTGCGCGCGCGTGGCTTCCTGCACCCAGACAAAGCAGTTGTCGCGCTGGCGGTAGGCCAGCCCGGCCTGGTCCATCTGACGGGCGAGCCGGTCGCGACCGTTGAGACAGAGATCCACGGTGAAGGGAAACCAGGTTTGCACACGCACATGGCACAGGCCCAGTTGCTCGTGCAGGAAGTAATGGTAGAGGTGAAGACATTTGCGGCGTTCCAGAACCAGGTGGATGTGTTGGGTCTGGCGGTTGCCACGCACGGAGTAGGAGAGGCAGTTTTCCAGCGCACTAAAGATGGCGATCAGGCCGGAGGTCACGCCGTCCGCGCGGGCGATCTGACGGGCGAGGGCTTCCTTGCTGGTCTGGCTGCTGGCCAGATAGTGGAAGGGGCGTCCGGCTTGTTCGGCACTGGCATAGGCGGCGGCTTTGATGCGGGCGATCAGCCCTTGGGCAAAAGTGCCGAAGTCTTTGATGAGGATGCGACAGGCGTTGAGATAAGCTTCCATGACCGTGGGCTGGAAGAGATGACGCAGCGTGCCGCGCAGACGCAGCCGGTCGAAACCGGACAAAACCCCTGTGATGGAATGACCAAATCGGTTAAGAAAAGCCGGCGGGACGCCGGTGACAGTGGGAGAAGTTTGTGAGTTCATTGCCCAAACTTTTACTCCAACGCACGGCGCTCCGCCACTTTGGTTGCGGCTTGCCGCGCTATGCCTTGGCGTCTTTGCGACTTTGCGTTGAAATCCTCGCCCCCAAAAGTGGTGCTAAAGCCACGCGCAGTCCAAACGCTTCGCGACTGCCGGGCGTCTGCGAACCTCGCGAAGCGTTTGGAGTGCGGATGTGTTTACCGCCGCTTTCCCCCGGCGCGTGCGGAGACGCAAAGAAGCCCTCCAGTTTTCCCAGCGCCTTCCGTCTTCATCCGCTTTCATCCGCCTGCATCTGATTTCGGCGGGACAAGTCTGATTCCAGCGCGACGAGTCGGATTTCAGCGCGACCGGTGGCGTTGAAAAATCCGCCGGGTGGTTTACAAACCGAGGCAGTGGCGGACGGTGTTTTCAACTCTTTGCAGTGTCACCCCGGAAACTTTTCCGGCGGGCACGCCAGCGAACCGCGCGGGGTCAAGCGAGCGGAGTTGGAAGCAGAGGAAAACCGTTTCCATCGGCAGGCCGCTTTCGGCGGCGGGAATGCGGACGTTGGTGGGATAATCGCGCTCCACATTTTCGCCTTTCGTGCCGATGACGACGGTGACGACCAGCGGCAGTTTGTTGATGGCGTTGACGGAGAGAACCAAAACCGGCCTGCGTCCCGCTTGTTCCCGGCCTTGCACCGGATTGAGGTCCACCAAGCAAATGTCACCGCGCTCGATGGCCATCAGAGTTTGCCAAGACCGTCGGATTCAGCGGCGGCGAACTCGGTGTTGATGGAGCGCAATTCGCGCTGGATTTGCGGGTCGTTTGCCATTGCCGTCATTGCGGCGTCCAAATCCACCACCCGGCCGGCGGCGATGTCGGCCATGCCCTGCTTGAACTCTTCCGGAATCCAGGAATCGTCGCTTTCCACGACAAACTTCGTCACTTGCGCGCGTTCTGCCGGCGGCAAGTGTTTGATTTGTTCAATTACTTCCTGTGCGCTCATGCGTATAATTAGCCATAAAAAGTCGAGTCGGGCAAGTTGCCATTTTCCGGCGAGTCGCTTTCGCCGGGTTAGTCGCCCAATCCGCAAGCTCTTTTGCCAAGACATCCTGGTGCGGGAAACTTTTGCAACTACGTCAGATCGAAACCATCGTGTCGTCTTCCTGCACGTGGAGAAATTCCAGAACTTTGGCGACCGATTCGGGAACGGACAATTTGTCCGTGTGCAATTCAATTTCCGGGTTCGACGGCGCTTCGTAAGGGGCGGAAACTCCGGTGAAATTCTTGATCTCGTTGGCGCGGGCCTTCGCGTAAAGGCCCTTGGGATCGCGCTGTTCGCAGACTTCGATGGGCGCGTTCACATAAACTTCGATGAACCGCCCCCCTTTCATAATTGTTCGGACAAGATCGCGGTCGGAGCGATACGGCGAAATGAATGCCGTGATGCAAATCATCCCGGCGTCGGCAAACAGCTTGGCCACTTCGCCCACGCGCCGGATGTTTTCCTTGCGGTCAGCCGGCGAAAAACCGATGTCGGAGCAAAGACCGTGGCGCATGTTGTCGCCGTCGAGCACGTAAGCATGTTGTCCCAGGTTGAACAATTCGCGCTCCAACTCGGTGGCGATGCTCGACTTGCCGGAACCCGACAGGCCGGTGAGCCAGAGGACGCAGCCGGAATGTTTGTTGCGCATGGCGCGCTGTTGCGCGGTCACTTTGCCGTGACTCCAGTAGATGTTGTGGCTTTTGTGCAGCGAGTCCGCTGTGCGACGCGGATAATTGCCATCGGCGATGATGCCGCCGCCACAGACTTCAAACCCATCAACGATCACGAAACGACCGGTTGGCACAATTTCGGAGTGAGCGTCGAAGGCAACGGGACGCTTGGTGCGCAGCGTCAACTCCGCAACTTCATGACGGCCCACGAAGATTTCGTTGTTGGCGCGCGAAACGGTTTCAAGGGTTGAGGCATCAATGACTTTCTCAATCGACTCGATTTCGCAATCCATTTCCTGGGTGGCGAGTTTGAGTTTGTAAACCTTGCCTTTGGCGAACGGCGCGCGACCCAGCCAGAACAGACGGGCCTCAAACCGCGTCAGTTCATAAGGTGGCGCGGTTTCCAGGGCGGCGATGGCGCCTCGTTCCACAAAGATTTGTTCGGTGAGCGTGATGCCGATGGATTCGCCGACATGGGCAGAAGTCGTGGTCGGAGCGTTCCAGCGTTCTATGGTCTTGACCGTGCTGGTCTTGTTACTCGGCGCGAACAGCAGTCGGTCGCCAACTTTGATCGAACCTGCCTCCACGCGACCGGCGAGGATTCGGCGGTCGTCGAAACGATAGACGTCTTGAATCGGAAAACGGAGTGGTTGGTTGTCGGGCCGGTCGGTAACCTTGAATTCGTCCAATGCCTGCAACACGGTCTGCCCTTTCCACCACGACATGTTCTTGCTCAACGATGCGATGTTGTCACCGTGCTTGGCCGCAATGGGAATGAAGACCTTTGGTTCGACGCCGATGTTTTGAAGATAGGCGCGATACTCAGTCTCGATCTGCTTAAATCTGGATTCGCTGTAATTCTCCAAATCCATTTTGTTCACGAGCACTGCAATTTGCCGGATGCCGAGCAGGTTCAGGAGATAGCCGTGGCGACGGGAGTTTTCCTGCACGCCTTCGTGAGCGTCGATGAGCAGCAGCGCGGCTTCGGCATTGGCGGCGCCGGTGATCATGTTCTTCAAAAACTCCTTGTGGCCTGGCGCGTCGATGATGACGTATTGCCGCTTGGGTGTGTGAAACCAGATTTGGGCGGTGTCGATGGTGATGTTCTGGTCGCGCTCCGATTGAAGCGCGTCCATGAGGTTCGCCCATTCGAACGGTACGCCACGCCGCTCGGCGACTTTTTGAAGCTGCTCCAATTTGCCTTCCGGCAGCGAACCGGTGTCGTGGAAGAGCCGGCCGACGAACGTGGACTTGCCGTGATCCACGTGGCCGACGATGACAATCTTGAGTTGTTCAGTCGGAGCGGTTTGAGAGATGCTCATGGGTTGAAACCAAAATTACATGTAGCCATCACGGCGCAGTTTTTCGAAGGCATCTTCGCTCTCCTTGTCCTGCGCGCGGCCGGCGCGTTCGGATGTTTTCGTGGTCCGCAGTTCCTCGATGATTTCCCGGACGTTCCGCGCGTTCGACTTGATCGGAAAGGTGCACGGATAGCAACCAATCGAACGAAATCGCTCGCCTTTGCCATTGGCGAAATAGAGCGGAATGACGGGCATATCTTCGCGCTCGATGTATTCCCAGATGTTCAACTCGGTCCAGTGCAGCAGCGGATGGATGCGGATGTGCGTACCCTTTTGGAAATCGGTCTTGAACTGATCCCACAATTCGGGCGGCTGGTCTTCGACGTTCCATTCCATGTTCTTGTCGCGCGGACTGAAGTAACGTTCCTTGGCGCGGGTCGGTTCTTCATCCCTGCGAACGCCGACAATGACGCCGGTGTAATTATGCTTTTCGAGCACGGCCTTGAGGGCATCCTTCTTGAGAGTACCGCAACATTCGACGCGCGTGGCTTTGCCGTTCGGGTAAGTGACGCCGCTCTTGAGGGCTTCCTCGTTCTTGCCGACGACGAGCTGAAGCTTCCAATCTTTCACGAGCTTGTCGCGGTATTCGATCATTGACGGAATCTTGTAGGTCGTATCGACGTGGACGAGCGGAAACGGGACGTGGCCGAAGAAGGCCTTGCGGGCAAGCCAGAGCAACACGGTGGAGTCCTTGCCGATGCTCCAAAGCATGGCGAGATGTTCAAATTTGTTGAACGCCTCGCGCATGATGTAGATGCTCTGGTTTTCGAGTTTGGAGAGATAGTCCATGGCTAAATTAGAAATTAGGAATGCAAAAGGATGATGACACCACTCGCCGATGAAGTGAATTTGAATTTTGCATTCTGTCAGATTTGAAAATCAATTTTCTTCGACATGAATGTATGAATACCACATTCGACTTTGTTAAAGCCAATCCAACGTCCGGCGCGCTCATTGTCGCCGTTGAAGGTTTTGACCGTGCAGGGCCTACAGCCAATGGAGTGATAGCCGCGGTCATGCAGCGGATTGTAGGGGATCTTGTGATCGCGAATGTAATTCCAAACGGCTTCGCGTGACCAGTTGGCCATCGGATTGAGTTTCACGATGTCGCGTCCGGCAGCCTCGTCGAAAACATACACTTCGATGATCCCAATCTTCGCGCGCGTGTCGGACTGTTGCCGTCGCAGGCCGGTGATCCAGCAATCGAGTTCGGCAAGTTTGTTTTGCAGCGGCAGAACTTTTCGGACCGTGCAGCAGAGATCGGGGTCGCGCTTCCAAAGCTCCGGGCCTTGGGCTTCGGCTTGTTGTTCGACGGTCAGTTCCGGCACGAGTGATTCGATTTTGTAACCGAAGAAATCTTCGAGCCGCTTCTGGAGGTCGAGTGTTTCTTCAAAGAGCAGGCCGGTGTCCAGTGTGAAAACGGGAAAGCGCAAATTGTTCTGTTTGGCGAGGTGCATCATCACCAAGCCCGCGCCTTGAAAACTTGTGCCAATGGCCGCGCGCGAACCAAAACGTTTCGACGCCCACGCGAGGATTTCCTCGGTCGGCAAGCTGTCGAAACGCTGGTCAAGCGAACGGACTTCAGCAGAAGTTAGCATATGATGTGGAATCGGGTGCTCGTGAAAACGCCCGCGGTCCGGTTAATTCTGAGCGGCCGCGGTTTCTTGCCACAGCACGCGATCGCACCAATCACCGAAGCGTTCGCCGCCTGTGCGTTCCTGAGCGTAACGGCTCAGCACGGGACGCAGTTCGTTGACGATGTCCTCGCCCTTGACGGTGTCCTTGAAGAGGCGGTTGAGGCGGGTGCAGGATTCATTGCCGCCCAAATAGATTTGATATTTGTTTGGTGACTTGCCGACGAATCCGATTTCCGCCGTATACGGGCGCGCACAGCCGTTCGGGCAACCGGTCATGCGAATAATGATCTCTTCATCCTCCAAATTCAACTCGGCCAGTAATTGCTCAATCCGGGTCAGCACGTCCGGCAGGGCTCGCTCCGCTTCGGCGAGGGCAAGCCCGCAAGTGGGCAAAGCCGGGCACGCCATCGAGGCGCGCCGGATGACCGTGGCTTGGTTTTCGACTGGGATGCCGTGGTCGGTCAGGATTCTCGTGATGGCGTCGCGTTGAGCGGGAAGCACATTGTTAAGAAGTAAATTCTGCGATGGCGTCAGGCGTATTTCAGACTGGAATTGCTCAACAATCCTGCGCAATGAAGTTTTGAGTTGTTGCCTGGCTGTGTCTTTGATGCGCCCGGTTTCGACATAAAGGCCGAGGAAATAATTTCCGTCGGTTTTCTGATGCCAACCGAAGAGGTCACCCTGTTTCGTGAATTCGAACGGTCGGGCTGGCTCAAGCTTGAAACCGGCACGTTGCTCAATCTCATTGCGGAACCACTCGACTCCATGATCTTTGAGGACGTACTTGAGGCGGGCATGTTTGCGATTGGTGCGATCGCCCCAATCGCGATGAATGGTAACAGCGGCTTTGGCTACGACTTCGACGTGTTCCGGCTTGATGAAGCCGATGACATCGGCCAAGCGTGGAAAAGTTTGTTTATTGCCGTGACTCATGCCCATGCCACCGCCCGCCAGAAAATTGTAGCCCAACAATCTGTCGCCCTCCCCAATGGCGACAAAGCCAATGCAGTTAGAAAAAATATCAATATCGTTGAGGGGCGGAATGGCGAACGCGGTTTTGAATTTGCGAGGTAGATAAGTCTTGCCGTAGAGCGGATCCACAAAATCTTTTGATGTCTCGTTGGACAAGTTTAGTTCGACCCCTTCCACCCAGATTTGATGATAGGCGCGAGTCGAAGGCAGGAGTGCTTTGGAAATCCGACGGGCGTCTTCCTGAACGCGTTCGACCAAACGACTCGTGGCTGGAGTCGACGGCGCCATTACGTTCCGGTTCACATCCCCGCAGGCGGCCAAGGTGGTTGCCAAGGCTTCGTTAATTCCCTTGATAAGTTTTCCCAAGCCGTTCTTCACCACGCCGTGAAATTGAAACCCTTGACGCGAAGTGACACGCAAGGTGTTGTTTGCGTAGTCTGCCGACAGGCGATCAAAAAGTAGAAACAAAGAAGCGGGTACAACGCCACCGGGCAATCGACCGCGAACCATGAACATGTATTTCTTGCCAACCTTGCGCTGATCCCGGTCGTCCTGCTGGTAAATACCATGAAACTTCAGGAATTGCGCGTCGTCCTCGGAAAACCGGTCCGCGTTCGGGTCGGCAAGCGTCTGAGCAATATTTCCCGCCAACGTGGGATTGGCCGCTTTGATAAGCTCGTTGTGCGTCGGTTTTGTTTGCGCTGGAGGATCAATCATAAGTTTGTTGCTAAAGATAATCAACTTTAACAGCGGTTTGAAATTTGTCAATTGCTTTTTCGATTTTTCCCCTGCATCGGTGAACCGCCAAATCTCGCAAGTATCCTTTGCCCTCCGTCAAATACTCAAGATAATATCAACGCCTGAGTTTGATGCCTTGTAACCGAGGCTAGAAACGAAAAACTGTGAAATGATTCATTGGAAATGACCGAGCAGAAGATTTACTATTTCGACAACAACGCCACCACGAAGATCGCTCCCGAAGTGATAGCCGCAATGCTGCCCTTCCTAAGCGAATACTGGGGCAATCCGTCCAGCGTTTACGGCTTCGGCAACCAATTGGCCAAACATCTCGAAGCAGCGCGCAGCAAGGTCGCCACACTCCTCAATGCCGATCCGCGAGAACTGGTCTTTACAAGTTGCGGGACGGAGAGCAACAACTCCGCCATCCAAAGTGCGTTGATCACCAACCCGGGCAAGTGTCACGTGCTCACCACCGCTGTCGAGCACTCCTCCAACATCAAATTTTGCGAGTCCCTCCAAAAGCGAGGCTGCGAAGTCACTGTTTTGCCGGTCGAATCCGACGGCGGACTGGACCTGCATCTTTTGGAGAAATCAATCCGCCCCGACACCGCCATCGTTTCGGTGATGTGGGCCAACAATGAAACGGGCGTCATTTTCCCGCTGGAAGAAGTCGCTGCCATCTGCCGCAGCAAGGGAGTGTTATGCCACACAGACGCGGTCCAGACGCCAGGCAAATTGAAGATTGATGTCAACGCTCTAGGGGTAGATTTCCTCTCCCTCTCCGCCCACAAACTGCACGCGCCAAAAGGCATTGGGCTGCTCTATGTCAAGCGGCGCGCAAAATTTCTGCCGTACATCATCGGGGGAAGCCAGGAAAGGGGACGAAGGGGAGGCACCGAAAACGTGGCGAGCATGATTGCCTTCGGTCGCGCCGCCGAACTGGCGCTTTCCACTTTGGACGACGAAAACACCCGGGTCCGCGCCTTGCGCGATCGTTTGGAAAGCACTGTTCTGCGCACCATCCCCGGTACAGTGCGGAACGGTGCCAAAGAGCCACGGTTGCCCAATACAACCAATATCGCGGTCGACTCAGTTGAAGCGGAAGCCATTCTTACGTTGCTCGATCAGGTCGGGGTTTGCGCCTCCAGTGGCTCGGCGTGCACCACCGGCTCACTGGATCCTTCTCATGTTTTGACCGCGATGGGACTCAGCGCGGCGCGTGCGCGCGGCAGCATTCGGTTCAGCTTGGGGATCTACAACACAGACGAGGACGTCGATTATCTCTTGAAACAACTGCCGCCAATCATTGCGAGATTGCGCGCTGTGTCGTTGGCCGATTCGCCTCCCAAGAATAGCAATCCTGACGACCTTGGGCCCGCTCCCTACGAACGAACAGACGAGGTCGCCACCAAGACCAAGGAGAACAGCGTTGTTTGAGTTCGACCAAGGGACTTCGCATACTGCCTGCTGCAGCTTCCTCAGAGCAGCCGCTCCATATAGACCACATCAAGCCAGCGGTTGAATTTGAACCCAACCTGTTTCAGCAGCCCCACGCGTTCAAAGGCGAACCGGTCGTGGAGTCGGATACTCGATTCGTTTTCAGCGTCGATGAGGGCGACTATGGCGTGTAATCCGCGTTCGCGCGCTCCGTCAATCAAGGGTGGCATGAGCAGCGTTCCGATCCCCTTTCCGCGTTGGCCGGCTGCCACATAAACAGAATTCTCAGCGGTAAAACGATAACCGATGCGATCGTGAAAACGGCCTAGCGACGACCAGCCGACAATCCGGTTCGCTTCGTTCACCGCGACGAATACCGGGTAATTGTTTTTAACATGATCGTCAAACCACACGATTCGTTGGTCCAGGGTGCGCGGCTCGTAATCATACGACGCGGTCGTGTTGAGCACAGCCTCATTGTAGATTTCCAGAATTCCGGAAACGTCAGCGTGGGTTGCGGCGCGTACAATCATCAAGAATCATTTCTCTGTTCGACTCAGCACTCGGACTTTGAGCTGCTTTAACACCTTCATCGTGCCGTGCGGATCGCGTCCAAACCAATCATGCAGCCGCGTATATTCGGCATAAAGCTGGTCGTAGATCGGCTTGTTCCGGAAGTCCGGCTGATAACTTTTCTTCCGCACGCGCGCCATTTTCAACGCTGCGGCGTGAATCTTCGGATACGCGCCGGCCGCAACCGCCGCCTGCATTGCTGCGCCAAGCGCGCAAGTTTGTTCCGACTCGGCGACCTTGATCGGCCGGCCTGTCACGTTGGAATAAATTTGCATCAGTAGCGGATTTTTTTGCGCCAGACCGCCGCAAGCGTAAAGTTCGTCAATGGCAACTCCCTTATTCGTGAACGCTTCAATGATTTTGCGTGTGCCAAACGCTGTCGCCTCAACGAGCGCGCGATAAATCTCGTGTGGCTTGGTGGTCAGCGTGGCACCGATGAGCAGCCCGGTCAGGTCGGCGTCCACCAGCACGGACCGGTTGCCATTCCACCAGTCCAGCGCGAGCAAACCGCTTTCTCCCGGCTTGAGCGCAGCAGCTTTCCTCTCCAAAATCTGGTAAACGCTCTTGCCGCTTTTTTTTGCCTCGGCTTGGACATAAGCTGGAACACCTTGCCCCACATACCAGGCAAACAAATCCCCCACGCCAGCCTGCCCTGCTTCGTAACCCCAAAATCCCGGCACCACGCCGTCTTTTACCACGCCGCACATACCTTCCACTTCCTGCCGCGTTTCGCCGATGAGCAAATGACAGGTGGACGTGCCCATGATCATCACCAGCTTGCCCGGTGTCGTGACCGTGCAGGCCGGCACCGCCACGTGCGCGTCGATGTTACCCACTGCCACCGGCGTGCCTTCGCGCAATCCCGTGAGCTTCGCCATCGCGGCCGTCAAGCCGCCCGCTCGACTGCCGAGCGGATAGAGTTTGGCGCTGAACTTCTCCACAACCACGTTCTCCAGCTTCGGATGCAACGGCTGGAAAAAATCCGGGCTGGGATAAGTCCATCCACCTTTGCCGTCCGGATAAACCCACATGGCTTTGAAACCCGCCGCGGACACACACCGACGTTCCGCCCCGCACAGTTGCCAGACAATCCAATCACCCGCTTCAATGAAACGATCGGCGGCGTCATAGACTTCCGGCGCGTGGTTGACCGTCTCCAGCAGCTTGGAGAAAAACCATTCGCTCGAATACTTGCCGCCATACGTCGCGAGGAACGGCTCATTTCCCTGATGCCCAATCTCGTTGATGAAATTCGCCTCGGGCTGTGCGGCGTGATGTTTCCAGAGTTTTACCCAGGCGTGCGGATTCTTGCGCCACTTTTTGTCGAAACAAAGCGGCGTGCCGTCAGCCTTGGTCGGCAGCATCGTGCAACAGGTGAAGTCCGTGCCCAATCCGATAATCTGTTCTGGCTTCACTTTCGCCGCGCGGAGCACCTTGGGGATGGTGGCGGACAATGCCGTCAGATAGTCCGCCGGGTTTTGCAGGGCGGTGTCTGGCGGCAATCGCTTCTTGTCGCCCGGCAAAGTCGTTTCGATGACTCCATCGGCGTATTCATAAACCGCGGAGGTGACTTCCTCGCCCGTGTGGACATCCACCAGCAACGCGCGACCGGACAGCGTGCCGAAATCCACGCCGATGACATACTGCTTCGTTTTGCCAGAACGAGAAGGTGACGACTTCATGGGGCGCGAGTCTGGCAAAACTTGTTTTGCGAGGCAAGCTGCGCTGTCACATTCAAAGAAGATGCTTTCTGCAACCTACCTCCGCCAGAAACCGAGGAAGCGTTGATAAGCTGTTTCCCATCCCATCTTGTCCTGCGGTTGAACCATCGTCATCGGAAACGAATCCCGCACCACCTGCCTGGCCACCGTCAGCGACGGCAATTCGCCGAGCGCGATGGCCTGTACTAGAACATTGCCCGCCGCCGTGGCCTCGACTGGCCCGGCCAAAACCGGGATTTGAACAGCGTTCGCGGTGAATTGATTAAGCAACTCATTCTTTGAACCACCCCCTACGATGTGCAGTCTCTCGATCTTTCTGCAGACCAGTTCTTCCAATTGATTCAAGGTGCGGCGATAGAGCAACGCCAGACTTTCCAATGCGCAACGGATGAATGCGCCGTGACTTGTTGGAACAGGCTGGGCGGTTTCCCGGCAGAAGGCGGCGATCTTGGCCGGCATGTCACCGGGGCCAATGAACCGCGCATCGGCGGGATTGATGAGCGAAACAAACCGTGGCGCACTGGCGGCGAGCGCGGCCAGATCAGCGTAATCGAACTCATGGCCCGCCTCAGCCCATTCACGCCGGCACTCCTGTACGAGCCAAAGCCCAATGATGTTCTTCAACAACCGGATGGTTCTGCCGTAACCGACCTCGTTGGTGAAATTCAACTCGCGGCAACGATCATTGATGATCGGCTTGGCAAGTTCCACGCCCATCAACGACCACGTGCCGGAACTGATGTAAGCCCAGTTCGAATCGGCAGCCGGCACCGCGGCTACTGCTGCGCCGGTGTCGTGCGAACACGATGCAATAACTTCCATCGTTGCGAGTCCTGTTTCTCCGACAACTTCGCGTTTGAGCGGTCCAAGGCGGGTACCCGATGGGACGATCGGCGTAAAGATTTTTTCCGGAAGACCGAGGGCTTGAATTAGTTTCTTCGACCAAGTCTTGGTACGCGGATTGTAAAGCTGCGTGGTACTGGCCATCGATTCATCCGTTTTCGCAACACCAGACAACATGAAATTGATGCCATCGCCGATGAGTAGAAGCCGGTCAGCCCGCGCGAGTCGCTCCGGCGTTTCCGCTGCCAACTGATAAAGTGTGTTGAAGGCCATGAACTGGATACCCGTCTCCTCAAAAATGGTTTCCCAAGAGACAAGCCAATGGACTTTGTCCACCACACGCGGATTGCGCGGGTCGCGGTAATGAAACGTCGGCGACATCAACGAACCGTCCGCCGCGAACAGCAAGTAATCCACTCCCCAAGCATCGCAACTGATGCTGGCGATGGGCAGCTTGCGGGCGGCGGCCTTTTTCAGTCCCACCTTCAGCTCGTCGAATAATCTCGGAATGTTCCAATGCAGCGACTCGCCCGCCTTGATCGGCGTGTTGGGAAAGCGATGAAGTTCTTCGAGGGCGAGCTTTCCTTTCGCGAGCGTTCCCAGCATCAACCGCCCGCTCTCCGCGCCCAAGTCACAAGCAAGATGGTGGTTGGTCATTCGCGCAATACTCAATGTCGCTGCAGATCCGCTGTGCCAGTTCTCGCGGAAATTCGCTCAATCAATCCGCACGTTCCCGCACAAATGCACCTCCAGCCCGAGTTCGGCCAGCGCCGCCGCCTTGATGCGCGCCGCGCGATGGACCTGCGTTTCGTTCGGCGCATAGACGACCTGGATGTGGTTGGACTTGTGGCGCGCCATCATCTGGTCGCGAGTCACGCCATCGAGCACGGCGTGCATGATGGGCCATTGCGGCGTGGTTTCGCGCCAGCGGCGCTCGGTTTCCTTGCGCGGCAGTTCGACGACTTTGGCCACGCCCAAATCGCAATGCAATTTCCCCTCCATGATGAACGCGCGACTCCAGACGATGTGGCCGGGCTTGGAAATCCCTTTCAACGTGCCGCCGCCCAATCGGAAATACATTGGCGGCTGACGCTCACTGCTCGCGCCCTTGAAGCCGCCGATGAAATGCGCCGGCGGCGCGGCGCCGGAAATCAGAAAGACCCAAACGTAGTCATTCACTCCGTCGCCCTTGTAGGGTCGTCCCCAGCGCAAATCGTGGAGTGTGTTCTCCGGCGCAAGACCGAGTTCGCGCCAAAGGCGATACGTCACAAGACCGTCGAGTCCGGCGCATTCGTCCACCTCGTTGAAATGCGGCAAAGCTTCACCAGCGAACAGCACCCGCCCGGTTTTCGCGCATTTCACCGGCGGGCGGTCCACGTTGTTCAACAATCCTTCCACGAGGTCGCTGGCCGGCGTGAGGTCCTTCAACCCTTGCTGATACTGGATACCGATGGTCGCGCAACCGAATTCATCGGCCAGGCGCACCGCGGCGATATACATTTTGCATTGCTGTAGGATTTGATTCTCAGTCAGTTCCGCTTCTTCATCGCGACCTAGCACGAACTTCATTCCCTTTTTCTTGAGCCATTCATAAATGCCTTTTGCCTCGAAATCCGAGACCGCTCGCGTGGCGGCATACAAGGCCGACTGACTCAGTCGTTCCTTGAAAAGGCCGGTGGGATTGAGCAGTTCGTCGGGAATGATGGCGTTGTGCATCCCCATGCAACCTTCGTCGAACACGCCCATGATGGCTTTCTGCTTTTTCAATTCGTGCGCGAACCGCCGACCAATCTGTTCGTCCGCGAGTGGAAGTTTCAAGCGGGCGAGATCCTGAACATGACTTTGATCGTGCGTGACGACGCCATCGGTCAACCATTGTCGCAAACCGTCCTTGAAAAAAACGTCCGTGAACTTCTCGCTCCAGAGCGTGCTGTAGCGAACACCCATCTTGGTCAAAGACGCATTCAAATTCAACATGCCGACCAGTCCCGGCCATGTGCCGCTCCAGTTGGCGACGGTGAGAATCGGCCCGCGATGGGTGAACAAGCCCGGCAGCACATGCTGGCTGTATTGCCAGACGCACTCGGCGACTATGAGCGGCGCGTTCGGATCAAGCCGACGAAAGACTTCGATGCCTATCTTTTGCGAATCGACAAAGCCATGCTGCTTCATTTTGTCGAAAGGGTGCGCGCGAACGACCGTCCAGCCCTCGGCCCTCAACGCCTTGGCGATGGCGGCCTCCATCACGGCTTGCGCGGGCCAGCATTTCTGGTTGGCAGAGAGGCGAAGATCGCCGTTGGCCACGAGGTAAACGTGTTTCGGTTTCAGAGGAGTGGGAGTTTTCATAATTCAAATTCGCTTCAGAAAGTAGCGAGCCGGTTTCGAAATTCAAAGTTCAAAGTGGTTTGGGGGCGTTTGCTGAAGCCCTTTTCTGCGACAACCTCACGCCAAAACTGTGTCCCGAATCAACGGCGGCAAGTCCGGTGGCTGATCAGAAATGTCGAAAGCTGTTCGCAACCTGGCTAGAGCTGTTTTGGCTTGCGCTCGGTCAGCAGCATGAATGCGTGCGAGCATCGAACCCACCCTCACTTCATCACCCGGTTTGGCGAGACGGTCCACACCCACGTCGTAATTGATGATGGATTCCTTCGAGAGCCGGCCGCCGCCGAGGTCACGAACGATTTCGCCGATGAGCCGTGCGTCGCATCGGGACACGAATCCCGCCTTCGTCGCCTTCAATTCCTTTACGACTGTCGCGGTGTGGTCGAGCGCAAGCCGCCGGTTGAACACGTCCAGGTCTGCTCCTTGCGCCACCAGCATTTCGTCCCACTTCTTGCGTGGGGCACCGGAGTTCAGGCAGTCCTCGACCTGCTTGAGTGCGGCGTCGAGAGATTTGGCCTTGTCGGTCTGCACGAGCAGATGCGCGGCACAACTGAGGACGAGTTTGCGTAGGTCTTCGCGTCGCCCCTCACCCGGCCTCCGGCCACCCTCTCCCCGTCGGACGGGGAGAGGGATGGGGTGAGGGGTTTCAAGAACTGCAACCGCTTCCTTCACCTCCAGCCAATTACCCGCAGCGCGACCCAACGGCGCGTTCATGTTCGTGAGCAGCGCGCGTGTGTTCACGCCGCACTCGTTGCCGAGGGCGACCATGGCTTGCGCGAGTTCGCGAGCTTGCGCCTTCGTTTGCATGAACGCGGCGCTGCCGAACTTCACGTCGAGCACAAGCGCGTCGAGGCTTTCGGCTAGTTTTTTGGAAAGAATGGAGGAGACGATGAGCGGAATGCTCGGCACGGTGCCAGTCATGTCGCGCAGGGCGTAGAGCTTTTTGTCCGCGGGCACCATGCGGTCGGTCTGGCCGCAGATGACGCAGCCGACGATTTGCACGATCTCGACGATGCGCTCGGTGGGCAGCGAGGTCTTGAAACCGGGAATGGATTCCAGCTTGTCGAGTGTGCCGCCGGTGATGCCGAGGCCGCGACCGGAAATCATCGGCACGCGAAAGCCGAGGCAGGCAAGCAACGGTGCCAGTGGAAGCGAAGCTTTGTCGCCGACGCCGCCGGTGGAGTGTTTGTCCACGAGGGGACGCTCGTCTCGCGGAAACTTCAGAACGTCCCCGGAATCGCGCATGGCGAGCGTGAGCGCGGTGGTTTCCTCCGTATTCAAGCCCCGAAAGTAAATGGCCATGAGCATCGCGGCCATTTGGTAGTCGGACATTTTTCCGGCGGTGTATGCGGAGATGGTTTCGCGGATTTGGTTAGTTGTGAGGGGATGACCTTCGCGCTTTAATTCGATTATCGACAAGAAGTTCATCAAGTGTTTTCCGATTGCTGCGAGACGCTGAGCGAGTCGAAGAATTCCTTCTCCATTTTCTCCAGCGCTTCTGGTTTACCGTGCTTGAGGTCTTGGAACGGTTTCCAGAAGCGGAATTTTCGAGACCTCTGGAAAGGACGAACTACAACAGCGAGCGGATTAAACTCGCGATGCCCTCGGAAGTGATGAAACGCTAACCGGGCAAGTGTTGGCGGAAAATGCCACTGGTTTCGCTCTGACCAATTCAAAATCTTTGCACGATTTCCCAGGCGAGGTAAGACTTGTTTCTCGATGTGCTCCTGCCAAATCGGGCTATCGGAGTAAACAAACAGAACGTTGCAACCACGAGTACACCAGATCGACCAGATACAAAGATGAAGAAAAACAGAGAACAGAATATAAACAACCAAAATGAAAAGCAGGAGAGGAATCCAAATCGGCATGAGCAAAAGTACCACTCCGGCAAGAGCGAGGTTTTTCCACCAACCGACTTGATCCTGTCCGCTGCTCATACGAACTCAATTAGGTGATGGCATGAGTTTTCGGCGCGGCGCCGAAAACAACCTACAAGACGCGGGCGCTACCCCACAAACCTCTTCGCCACGATGCTCGCATTGTGCCCGCCAAATCCAAACGAGTTGTTGATGATGGCGTTGACGGTCATTTCGCGCGCCTTGTTGGGAACGTAATCCAGATCGCAATCCGGATCGGGGTTTTCGTAGTTGATCGTCGGCGGCACGACGCCGGTCTGGATCGCCTTGCAACAGACGGCCATTTCTACCGCGCCGGCGGCGCCGAGCATGTGGCCAGTCGCGCCTTTGGTGGAACTGACGGCGAGTTTCTTCGCGTGCTCGCCGAAAACGGTTTTGATCGCCTGCGTTTCGCAGATGTCGCCCTGCGGCGTGGAAGTGCCGTGGGCGTTGATGTAGGAAATGTCCGTAGGATTCAGGCCGGCGGAGCGCAACGCCAACTTCATGCAGCGGGCCGCGCCCTCACCTTCCGGGGCCGGAGCGGTGACATGGCTGGCGTCCGCGGTGCTGCCGTAGCCGACAACTTCGCAATAAACCTTCGCGCCGCGCTTCTTTGCATGTTCGAGTTCCTCCAGCACAACGACGCCCGCGCCTTCGCCCATCACAAATCCATCACGTTCCTTGTCGAAAGGCCGCGAAGAGCGCTTGGGTTCGTCGTTGCGGGTGCTCATGGCTTTCATGGCGCAGAATCCGCCGATGCCGAGGGGCACGATGGTGGCTTCCGCGCCGCCGGCGAAGATTGCATTGGCGTCGCCCATCTTGATCGTCCGCCACGCTTCGCCGATGGCGTGCGTGGAGGTGGCGCAGGCGGAGCAGGTGGCGACGTTTGGTCCACGCAGCTTTTGATACATGGAGAACATGCCCGACGCCATGTTCAGAATGAGCATCGGGATCATGAACGGCGAGAGTCGGCCAGGGCCTTTATTCAACAAAATCTTGTGCTGCTCTTCGACGGTGTGAAGTCCGCCGATGCCAGAGCCGATGAATACGCCGATTTCGTCGCGATTCAACTTGTCGAGTTCCATGCCGGAATCGAGCAGCGCCTCCCGGCCGGCGAACACCCCGAATTGTGAGAAGCGATCGGTGCGGCGGATTTCCTTGGGCGAAGGGAACGCAGGCGCGGGATTGAAATCCTTCACCTCGGCGGCGATTTTGCAGTCGTAGTTGGAAACATCGAAGGCGGTGATTTTGTCGATGCCGCATTGTCCGGCAAGGAGGTTGTTCCAAAACGTGTCCATCTGCTGCCCCAATGAAGAGACGACACCGAGGCCGGTGATCACCACCCTGCGGTTGGTTGGGTTGCTGGCCATAAAATAAATCGGAGCAGCTTGAGCTGATGCCAGCCAAAACTGCCCCGAATCAATCCACGCGGCAACTACTTTTGCTTGGTCTCCTCGATGTATTTGATGACATCGCCGACGCTTTGGAGTTTCTCGGCCTGTTCGTCGGGGATTTCGTTGCCAAACGCCTCTTCCAGCGCCATGACCAGTTCGACAGTGTCGAGGGAATCCGCGCCCAAGTCTTCGATGAACTTGGCATCCGGTGTGACCTGGTCGGCGTTCACGCCCAACTGCTCGACAATGATTTCTTTGACTCGTTGTTCAATAGTTTTATCAGCCATGGGTTGCTCCGTTTTTCATGTGTGTCTATGCCACGTTCCAGAAGGCGTCAAGCCCTGAATCGCAATTATTTTTCAATATTCAATTGCTGCTCGATGGACACGTGCCAGTCTGTCTATCGGCTGGCGCAGCGGGCGTCCAGCGCGAATTTACATCACCATCCCACCATCGACCGTCAAGACCTGCCCCGTCACATAACGGGCCGCCGGACTTGCGAGAAACAAGGCGGCATTGGCAATGTCCTCCGCCTGGCCGAAACTGTTCAAGGGAATTTTTTTCAACAACTCCGCCCGCATCGCTTCATTCAACGCGGCGGTCATGTCCGTTTCAATGAATCCCGGTGCCAACGCATTGCAGGTAATCCCGCGAGAAGCAAGCTCCGAAGCCACGGACTTCGTGAAACCGATCAAGCCGGCCTTGCTCGCGGCGTAATTCGCCTGACCGGCGTTACCCGTCAGGCCGACGACAGACGCGATGTTGATGATGCGCCCGGCGCGCTGCTTTAGAAAGCTGCGTGTGAAAGCCTTGGTGAACAGGAATGCGCCCTTCAAGTTTGTGTCGAGCACCGTGTCCCAATGCTCCTCGCTCATGCGCATCAGCAATCCGTCGCGCGTGACGCCCGCGTTGTTCACCAGAATGTCCACCCTGCCGCACTCGGCCAGAATTTTTTCGGCGGCCGCAGAAACCGCTGCCGCATCCGCCACATCGACGGCGTGCGCCCAGGCTTTGCGACCCACGGTCCGGATTTCGGCGGCCACTTTGTCGGAGTTTTCCGCTGTGCGCGAAACGCAGACGACATCCGCGCCTTCCGCGGCAAACTTCAGCGCAATGGCGCGCCCAATGCCGCGACCCGCACCGGTGACGACGGCGATGTGATTGTCGAGTTGGTTCATGACGACGGTTGTTTAATCATGATTGGGCGCTGATGAACATAAAAAAAACGTGATGCGTAAATCGTGAAACGTGATGCGTGATACGTGAAACCATCCTGCGATGCTAATAACATCACGCTTCACGCCTCACGTTTCACGTATTACGCCTCACGCAACCAATACCCTCACCGTGGCTTCCAAACTCGCCACATCCGCCACATTGAGCATCTGCGCGTTCTTGTCGATGCGCTTCATGAAACCGCTCAGCGCTGTCCCCGGCCCAAGTTCGATGAACCGGGTGAAGCCCTGAGCCAGCAGGTGGCGCATGGACTCTTCCCAGCGAACCGACGACGTGACTTGCAGGACGAGCTGCGAGCTGATCTGGTCGGGAGTGGTGTGTGGTAGTCCGGTAACATTGGAAATAACAGGAACGGTTGGCACCAGGATTTTTGATTTGCCGAGTTCTACCTGAAGTTTCGCTTGTGCGCTGGCCATCAGCGGCGAGTGATATGCGCCCGCCACCGGCAATGGAATCGCTCGCTTCGCCCCCTTCGCTTTGGCAAGTTCACACGCCTTCGCGATTCGTTCTGCTTCACCGGAAATGACGAGCTGGCCGGGGCAATTCAGATTCGCCAGCACCACGCCCGCTTCGGCGCAGACTTCGCGCGTGGGCGCTTCGTCGAGGCCGATGACGGCTGCCATGCCGCCTTTGGTCACCTCGCACGCCTCCTGCATGAAGCGACCGCGCTGGCGCACGACGCGCAGACCGTCCTCGAAACTCAACGCGCCCGCCGACGTCAACGCCGTGAATTCACCGAGCGACAATCCCGCCGTCGCCTCGAATTCAAGTTGGAGTTCACGCTTTAGCGTGTCAGTGGTGGAACAAGCTGAAGCTTGAACTCCAACGCGCTCCTTCAGCAATTGGAACGCGACCCAGCTCACGAGGAAGATGCCGGGCTGCGCGTTTTCGGTCCTGGTCAATTCGGCGTCCGGTCCGTTGAAGCAAATGGCTGTGAAATCGTAGCCGAGCGTGGCGTTGGCGCGGTCGAACCACGCGCGGGCGGACGGGAATGCAGTAGCGAAGTCTTTCCCCATGCCGACGACCTGCGCGCCTTGCCCGGCAAACAGCAGTGCGGTTTTGCTCATAAAGTCCGGGAACTAAACAGGAATCCGCGCCACAGAGAAAGGAGAGAATTCGTGTTGTGAAACGTAACGCTTCAAGATTTCGCCAAACCCCTGAACCCACCCCCCGCCCCTCCAAGGAGGGGGAGCAACGCACGGTGGCTTGTTCCCCTCCTGGGAGGGGTCAGGGGTGGGTTGGCGGCGGCTTCGTGGGGAGGACCCTGTAATTCCTAATCATCGGGCATTCGCCTTTTCGACTTTCTCCTGCCAGAACTTTTCGGCCATGCGGTGGTACGCGAGCACCTCCTCGCGTTGCTTCGCGTCGTCGAGTTTGATGCGGCTCATTCGCTCGCGCACCCAATCCAGAAAGAACTGGGCGGACTCGCGGCTGATGAGTCGCTTGCGCTCGCCAATCTCCACGTAGAACGGCGCCGTTGAAGCGAAACGGAACGTCTTGGGGTTGTCCGTAATGGCTCGCACGAGAAACCAGCCGCTTTCGGTGAACTTCATCTTGCCCAATTTGCCCGTGCGCTTCCATTGCTCGAAGGGCACTGCGCGATCGACACGGCCATTCTTGATGATTTCGATCGCCAAAATCGGATCGCGAGTATTGAGCGCAGCCTCGACCTCGATGTCCAACTGTGACTTCACCTTGAACACGTGTCCGGGCCATTGGTCATTGGCTTTGCAGCGCAAGAGCGGCCCGTTCGAGACAAACGAACGGCCGGCGCGCAAACCTTCCCACCATTTTTCGTACGTGAGGTCCGGTCCGACCTGAACATAGACGCGGTCGTAACCGACCGGATTCGGCAACACGCCGGACGCGCTGCCCGCCGATGGTGGAATACGTAAGCCACAGTTGAGGATGTGGTAATAGATTTCCTGCGTCCAAAATCCATTGCCGCGCGGCGGCGGCAAACGCTCTTTGTCGCGCGGCTTGCCCCACGCTTCGCTTTCGTACATCTGATCGCGGCACATGTGGTTGTTCGCCAGTCCAATCGAATCCACCTGTCCGCTCGCGAGCCAAACCGGCACGTCCCACCAGAATGGCTTCTCGATGTCCACCCACACGCCGGTATTTTGACGCGCGTCTTTCAAAAACTTCATTGGCGAGGGATATTCGCGCGCGGCTGATGCGATGGGCAACGGCTCTTTCAGGTTGAAGTAAAGCAGCGCGCCGCCTTCACGTTCATCTTCGCCGGCCATGACGTGGTAAAAGCGATTTCCGTCGAACTGAACCATCAGGTCGGCGGGTGGTTTCCGTTTGCTCCATTCGTTCTTTGCGTTCCACCAGGTCATGACCGGCGCCACGTGCAAGTCTTCTGCCCACATGAGCAGTTCGATGTCCTTCACTGGCCGATGCACGTGCAAATCGCCCGACCACCAACCTTCCGCCGCCATGTCCACCAAACGCTCCAGCCTCAGCGCGAGATTCTGCGTGGCGGCAGCGGTGACGATGACCGATCCGGTGCGCACTAGATACTCCGGCCCGCGCTCGATTTCGTAAGAGTAATTGCCAGGAGACAGGTCGAGTTGAACTTTGCCGGTGCAAACAAAGTGGTCGCGGAAAAAAGGCAGCTTCTCCGCTCTCACAGATCTTCCGTTGCGGTCCTTGAGGTGAATGCGGCACGGGATTGACCCGCTGTTCTTGTGGTCGGTGATAGTTATTTCGAACCGCCCCAGGTTTGTCTGCGCGAGGAGGTGGTCGTTTGCGAAAAGGGCGGAGACTATCCACGCAATGGGCGCAGCGCGAAGTAGCCACGACGTTACCGGAGCGCGACTGTGTCTGAAAGACCAGTCGCAGCAGCTTCGCAATGTATGACGTGGGAAGTAATCCCAACTCGCTCGAGCTTCGGGAGTGCTGCGGCTCGTGCTTCGCACACAGCCGCGGTCCGACGACGTGGATGGTTGGAATGCTTTAGGTTTTGCACCCTGATAGTCCACCTCCTTGCGTCGGTGGCTACGGCCGGCGGTCATTTTTGCCAATGCTCCAAAACTAACACCTCCGAGGTGACTTTCATTCCACATACAAAAAAGCATTCCCTGCCAGCACCATCTGGCAGAAGTCCGTCCAAACGCGTTCGGCCTTGTCCGGTTTGTCGGCGTAATGAGTCGTCTGCGACTGCAAGAATTCTTCAGCGGCGGAACGCTCGGTGGGGTTTGGTTTTCGTCCGAGTGCCAGCAGGAATGTTCGTTCGAGGCGTTGTTGGTTGTCCGCACCACACTCCTTTTCCAGCCGCTGAGCGAAGGCGCGGCTGCGAGCGCGGATGAAATCAGAGTTCAACAACGCGAGCGATTGCAGTGAAACGGTGGAAGGATTGCGCCGGGTGCAGTTGGGATTCATCCTCGCGGTGTCGAACACATCGAGCATCGTCAATGGCTGGGTGCGCCGGTGTTGCAGGTACAGCGACCGGCGTTTGGCGCCGGCTATGGCTTCATCCACGACCACCTGACTATCGCTGTTGGCTTTGGTTGGAACGTAAGCCCCGCCAAGTTCCAAATTAAGTTCGCCGCAGGTGAACAGGATGGCGTCGCGGACGGATTCCGCGTCGAGCCGTTGTAACGGGTAACGCCAAAGTAATGTATTTTCCGGATCAACCGCGTAAGCCGCATCGCGCAAAGCGCCGCTCTGCCGATACGTGGCCGAGTTGACAATCAGTCGATGCAGTGACTTGAGCTTCCAGCCGGATTGAACAAACTCCGTGGCCAGGTAATCCAGCAATTCGAGATGGCTGGGTTTCGCGCCAGTCACGCCCAGATTGTCAACGGTGGCGACCAGCCCCTCGCCGAAGTGGTGCTGCCAAACCCGGTTCACCAGCACGCGGCCCACCATTGGATGTTCCGGTGAAGTCAACCAGCGGGCGAGCGCAAGTCGTCGCCCGGAATTTTTTTGCGCAGTGTTTGAAACAAGCTGATAGGAATTCCTGGCGCTGCAAAACACGGCGGGAACTCCGGGCGGCACTTCGGCCCCTTCGTTTGCGTAAACACCGCGAACCAACAGGTGATGCTTTGGTAGTTCCGTGCCCGGCTCGGTCAATACCGCGATTTGTGGCAACGCCGACGGGCGCTCCGCTTCGCGCTTTTTGATCGCGTCCTTCAGGCTGTTGAACCCTGCCGACAACTCAGGAAAGCGCTTGATCAAATCCTCGTCCTTAATTTGAACGATGGCCTCATTGGTTTTCAGCAGCGCCTTCATTTCTTCGGTGCGCTCCTTTTCTTTTGTGTCGAGTGCTTTTTGGATGGCGGCGCGTGTCGGTTCAAGAATCTTCTCCAGATTCTCGCGCAGACCGAGTTTTCGAAACGGCGTAGTCAACCCCTCCAGGCTTTCATTCAGCGCCTTGAGTTCCCGGTCGTATTTTTCAAGCTGACGTTTGCTTTCCCCGCGGGCGGCGCGCGTGCCGACGGTGAGCGCGCGCTCGTTCGGCTTGCGCCAGTGCTCCGGATCGAACGCGGGACGAAGAATCGCCTGGAGCGCGTAGTATTCTGACTGTTTGATGGGTTCAAACTTGTGGTCGTGACAGCGGGCGCATTGGACGGTCAGACCGAGAAACGCAGAGCCAAGAATCTGAACGTTGCCTTCCAGCACGGAATATCGATCCACCTTCAACTCCAGCGGATTGCCGTCGCTCTCGCCTGTCCCGTCCGGCGCGTTGCGGAGAAAATGCGTCGCGATGAGCAACTCCTCCATTTCCGGAGTGATGTCGCCGTCGGGCTGGTAGCCGCACAATTCGTCACCGGCGAGTTGTTCCTGAATGAACCGATCAAACGGCTTGTCATCGTTGATCGAGCGAACGACGTAGTCGCGATACTTGTAAGCCAGCGGCCGATCGCTGTCGGCGTTGAAGTAACCGTTTGAATCCGCGTAACCAGCGGCGTCGAGCCAGTGGCGACCCCAACGCTCGCCGTAGTGCGAAGAGGCAAGCAGTCGCTCCACGAGTTTGTCGTACGCGCCGGAGCTTTTGTCGTTCACAAACTCGTCCACCTCCTGCGGCGTTGGCGGCAGACCGATCAGATCAAAGCTCAAACGGCGAATCAAGGTGGCGCGGTCGGCTTCAGGCGAAGGCAAGATTTTCTTTTGTTCGAGCCGGACGAGCACGAAATTGTCGATGGCGTTGCGCGGCCATTTTTGGTTTCGCACTTTGGGCGTCGCCGGTCGAACAGGAGGCTTGAAGGCCCAATGATTGGTAGTAGGCGGCGCCTTGCTTCCTTCTCCCGGAGACGGTGGAGCAGCGAAAGCATTCAAAGTCAAGGCGACCGCGAGCCAGATTGCCGGCTGAAACCAGGCCAGGCGAAAGGAAGACCTGGTGGTTCGGAAAAACAATGCGGGCGGTTTCATCGGACGTGAATCATCAAGAAGAATAAACACCGGAGCGCAAAAATTGGCAATCGCCAAAGACCCACTTCCGTTCCGCCGTTTAATAGGTTGCCCGGCCGCCGGATAAATCGAACACAGCGCCCGTGCTGAACGAACATTCCGCCGAGCAAAGCCAGGCCACGAGGGCGGCGGCCTCTTCCTTCAATCCAAACCGGCCCATCGGAATTTTGGACAGCATGTAGTCGATGTGTTCCTGTGTCATCTGATCGAAGATGTCCGTCTTGATGACCGCCGGGGTGACGCAGTTCACGATCACGCCGGAGCGAGCCAGTTCTTTGCCGAGCGATTTGGTCAAAGCCATGACGCCGGCCTTGGACGCGCTGTAATGCGAGGCGTTGGGGTTGCCTTCCTTGCCCGCGATGGAAGCGATGTTCACAATGCGGCCGTAGCCTTTCGCGACCATGGCCGGGACGACCTCGTGGCAGCACAAAAATATGCCGAACAGATTCACATCGATCACCTGTCGCCATTCGACGAGCGACAATTCCCAGGTTTTCTTGTTCACCCCCGCGATGCCGGCGTTGTTGACCAGGATTTCAATCGAACCGAAATGTTTGAGCGTTGACTCTTTAGCGCCGGACACCGAAGCCGGGTCGGTCAAATCCACCACGGCGGTGTGAACTTCGCCTTGACCGGCCAGACTTTTGACTGCGGCGTCGAGTGCCGTGCGGTCAATGTCCCACAGACTGCACCGCGCGCCTGAAGCAAGCAGTCGTTGAGCTATGGCCAACCCGATGCCGCGCGCGCCGCCGGTCACGATGGCGTGCTTTCCCTGCAAATCGATTTTGTTCATAGGCGAGAACATTAACCCGACTTTCGCCATTGGCGAGGCGATTTGACTTTTCTTGAGGTAGTGGGTGGCGGATTTCTTGAGGGATCGACGAAGGTTTTCCGAGTTGAGTTTGATGCAAACCTACGCCCTTTCCCTTTGGAGCTTCGATGCAGTCGAGTCAGCGTCCAGCCCATCGCGTCGGGGTTTCACCCACAGTTTCGTCGAGTGAACGTTGACGCCCGCCGCGTCTCTCGTCAAAGTCCTGCCATGGCGCACATTCACGAAAGGATTGATTTCACCGTGGCGATCTTTGTCATCCATGACCGGCACATCCTACTCATTCATCACCGCAAGCTCGACCAATGGCTGCCACTGGGCGGTCACATTGAACTGGATGAAGACCCGGAAAGCGCGGCGTTGCGAGAAAGCAGGGAGGAAAGCGGTCTGGAGGTGGAGTTGATCGGCGAACGGCCGCCGACCACCGGGCCGGGCACCCGCGCGCTCATCGCGCCGCGGTTTCTGGACATTCACCGCATCACCGATACGCACGAACACATCGGGATGATCTACTGGGCGCGTCCGAAAAATGGTTCGCTGCAACTTGCCACCGCCGAACATCACGACATTCGCTGGTGCGCCGCTGACGATTTGGACAAACTCCAACCGCCGATGTCGAACGCGGTGAAATGGTATTGTCGCAAAGCCCTGGAAGAAATTTGAAGTTGAAGGCAACCATGTTTCACCCAGTGGGACTGACGCCGCAACCGAACCTTCTCCCACTCCTCCATCGGATGGAGGAGAGGGTTGGAGAGCGGAGGGGCGTTTGTTATTGGATTGCCCCTGCCCATGAACCTGGGAGCGCCGGCATCCCTGCCGGCGAGATGGTACACGCGCAACACGCCGGCAGGGATGCCGGCGCTCCCAGGACGGCTGGCTGGTTCAATGGCGTAAGGCGCGCAAAAAGTTCGGGGTGGTCTCTCCTCGGTCCTCTCCCCGCTCCAGCGTCATGGCGAGAGGAGGAAAAAGCGCGCTTCAGAAACTTTGCTAAATCAACAGAACGCTCAGGCATTGTAGTTCACTTTGCAGGCTGCCCATGACCCAGCGCCAGCTCAAAACCGGTTATTTTTTCCTCGAAGGTTTGAACGCCTTCGCCACGACGTTTTATTTTTACTACCTGTTTTTCCTGCTGCAATCGGAGTATGGCTTCGGCAATCTCGGCAACCTCGTCGTCTCCGCGCTCAACGGTTTTGTCTGCCTCTTTGCCTCCTTCTATGGCGGCCGGTTCGCGCAGAAAAAGGGTTACTTCTGCGCGCTGAAAATTGGCTTTGCGCTCATCGGCCTGATGATGGTCGCCGGCGTTTTATGCCACAACGCCAGCGCGCAAATTGTCATCATGGTGGTGTGGTCCATCGGCTTGTGCTTCACGTGGCCGACGCTCGAAGCGCTGGTCAGCGAAAGGGAAACGCCCGCCGGCTTGTCACGCATGATCGGCATTTACAACGTCGTGTGGGCGGGCGGCGGGGCGCTCGCCTATTTCGTCGGCGGCGCCGTGTTGGAAAAACTGGGAATGCGGAGTTTGTTTTTGGTGCCCTTGGCGTTCCATCTATTGCAGATTGGGCTGACCCTCTGGTTGGAAAAAAAGAGTGTCGCCGCGACCCAAGACGTTTTGCCACTGCCGTCATCCGCCGCCGAGCCGCTCTCGCTCAATCCTCGACCCATTGCCAAGGCAAAAACTTTTCTGCGCATGGCGTGGCTGGCCAATCCGTTCGCCTATGTCGCGATCAACACCGTTATCCCGTTGATTCCCGACCTGGCAAGCAAACTGGAACTCTCTCCGGCGCAGGCGGGTTTCTTTTGTTCTATCTGGTTTTTCGCGCGATTGGGCACCTTCATTCTGCTCTGGCTCTGGGCCGGCTGGCATTATCGTTTCGGTTTTTTGCTGGGCGCCTATCTCCTGCTGATGGCGAGTTTTGCCGTGCTCTTGTTGGTCGTGCAATTTTGGGTGGTTCTTCTGGCGCAAATCATTTTTGGTCTGGCCATCGGTCTGATTTATTATTCGTCTCTTTTCTATTCGATGGATGTCGGTGAAACCAAGGGCGAACATGGCGGCGTGCATGAAGCCGCCATTGGTGCGGGAATTTTCGTGGGACCGGCTTGTGGTGCCATGGCCCTGCGATTCTTCCCGGAACATTCCACCAGCAGCATCTGGGCGGTCAGCGGTCTGTTGCTGATGGGTTTGGCGGTGCTGATCTGGTTACGTTACCGGAAAAAGTAGCTGCGGGGTTTCACCCTTGCCACGTGGTCGGATTTTCCCTACTGCTATTGCCCCGAAACAACTTTGTGACCGCTTAACAATTCAACGAATTAACGACTATGTCATTGCTGGCAGGAAAACTCGGGATTGTCTTCGGCGTCGCCAACAAACGTTCCATCGCCTGGGCCATCGCGCAGGCGTGGCACAAGGCCGGGGCGAAACTCACCTTCACCTACCAGGGCGAACGCTTGAAGGAAAACGTGGAGGAACTCGCCGGCACGTTCGGCGCGGACACGCTCATTCTCGAATGTGACGTGACGAAAGACGACCACATCGCCCGCGTGTTTTCGGAAGTCGAACAGAAATTCGGCAAGCTGCATCTCATGTTGCATTCGGTGGCGTTCGCGCCGAAGGAGGCGCTGGAAGGCGAGTTCCTCAACACGAGCCGTGAGGCGTTTCGCATTGCGCACGATGTCAGCGCCTATTCGCTGATCGCGTTGGCGCGTGGCGCGGCGCCGTTGATGACCGAGGGAGGCAGCATTGTGGCCATGACCTATTACGGCGCGGAAAAAGTCGTGCCGCACTACAACGTGATGGGCGTGGCCAAGGCGTCGCTCGAAGCCAGTACGCGCTATCTCGCGTATGATCTCGGCCCGAAGAAAATCCGCGCCAACTGCATCAGCGCCGGCCCGATGAATACTTTGGCTGCGCGTGGCATCTCCGGTTTCACCACAATGCTCAAACACTACGAAGCTCACGCACCGCTCAAACGCAACGTGCTCCCCGAAGAACTTGGTGCCACTGGCGTTTTCCTCGCCAGTGACGGCGCGGCGGCAATCACGGGACAAGTGATTTACGTGGACAGTGGTTACCAGATCATGGGGATGTGATCGTGAGTCAGCAGTTAGTGGTCAGTAGTCAGTAGCATGAACAGCCAACAGTCCAAATGATATGAAGAGCAAAACGGCGTTCGAGAATCTTCGCATTTATCGCTTATTAGAAAATTTGGCGGATTCAATTTGGGATGTCGTGCTTGGTTGGAATCGATTTGCGCAAGACACAGTCGGCAAACAAGTCGTTCGCTCGGCAGATAGCGTTGGCGCCAACATTGCCGAGGGCACCGGCCGCGGTTCTTACCAGGACAATCGCCGCTTTGCCCGAACCGCGCGCGGTTCACTCAATGAGACGCAGCATTTTCTCCGGCGCGCTTACAAACGCAAATTGCTGACCACCGACCAGGTAAAAAGGCTGAAGCCGCTCGTTGATAATCTGGCTCCGCAGTTGAACTCCTACATCAAGAGCATCGGACGCACAGGTGCAACTGACGACTGACTACGGACTACTGACTCGTGCGCAAACCCGCCCTCGGCTTCATCTTCGTCACGCTGTTCCTCGACATTTTGGGACTCGGCTTGATCATTCCGATTCTGCCCAAACTGATCGAGCAGTTGTCGGGCAGCGTGGTCGCCGCGTCGCACATTTATGGATTGCTGGCGTCGGTGTCCGGGCTGATGCAGTTCCTTTTTGCCCCAGTGCTCGGCAGCTTATCAGACCGCTTCGGGCGGCGCCCGGTGATCCTCATTTCGCTGTTTGGCTCAGGACTTGATTATTTGCTGCTCGCGTTTGCACCGAGCATCGCCTGGTTTTTCGTGGGGCGCATCATCGCTGGCATCACGAGCGCGAACATCACCGCGGCGAATGCGTACATCGCGGACATCAGTCCGCCGGAAAAACGCGCGGCGAACTTCGGGATGGTTGCGGCGGCTTTTGGACTGGGCTTCATCGCTGGACCGGCGCTTGGCGGTCTGCTCGGCAATATCGGTTTGCGCGTGCCATTTCTCGTCGCGGCGGGGCTGACGATGCTCAACTGGCTTTACGGCATGTTCGTCTTGCCGGAATCGTTGCCGCACGCGCATCGCCGGGCGTTCAGTTGGGGGCGCGCCAATCCCATCGGCTCGCTGATTGCGCTGAAGCGTTTTCCCGTCGTACTCGGTTTGACGGAAACATTTTTCCTGATCAACTTCGCGCACCAGGTTTTTCCAAGCACCTGGGTGCTTTACACCGGCTACCGCTACCATTGGAGCACCGGCCAGATTGGCGCGTCGCTGGCGCTGGTGGGATTGATGTCAGCCCTCGTGCAAGGCCTGCTCGCGCGGCGCATCTTACCGGCGCTGGGCGAGCGGCGTGCCATCGTGATCGGGTTGTGCAACGCCACGTTCTTCATGTCGCTGTATGGTCTCGCGACGCAAGGGTGGATGGTTTATGTGCTGCTCGTCGTCGGCTCTTTTGGCTCCATTGCGATGCCGGCGATTCAGGGTCTCATTTCGCGCAGCGTGCCGCCGAATGAACAAGGCGCGGTGCAAGGTTCGCTCGCCAGTCTGGGCAGTGTTGCCGGGATCATCGCGCCGCCGGTGACGACCGCGCTGTTTGGTTATTTCATCAGCCCGCGCGCGCCGGTGCACCTGCCGGGCGTGGCGTTCTTCTTCGGGGTCGGCGCTGATTTTCTGCGCGCTGCTGCTGGCGCTGCGCTCATTTGGGAAAAGCCCGCCCGTTGAAAGCGCGGCCCGGGCATCAGGCACCGCGAGCGCGGCAAACTGATGTAGTCAAACCGCTCTTCGCATCCGCGCAACATAAGCACCATCAGCGCCATCCACGAACGGCAACAATTCGCGTTCCGCTTCCAGTTTGAATTCGGCGTGTTCGCCTAGAAATCGCTTCGCCACTTCCCGATTCTCCTCCGGTTCAAGGCTGCATGTGCTGTAAACCAAAACCCCGCCCGGCTTCACTTGCGGCGCGGCCTGGTTCAGCAAATCCAGTTGCGTGGCGCGCAGCCGTTCGATTTCCTCCGGCCGAATGCGCCAGCGCAATTCCACACGCCGACGCATCACGCCGGTGTTGGAGCACGGCGCATCCACGAGCACGCGGTCGTAGAAAGTTGAGGGTTGAAGGTTGAGGGTTGAGAGTAAAATTGTTTCGACGCACGTCGCTCCCAGCCGGACGCTGTTCTCCTTAATCAGGCTCAACCGGCTCTCAGAAACATCTGCGGCAGCGATGCGACCTTGGTTTAGCATGAGTTGCGCGATGAACGTCGTCTTGCCGCCGGGCGCGGCGCAAAAGTCCAGAATTATTTCGCCTGGTTGCGGGTCCAGTTCACGCACGGCCAGCAAGGTGCTCGGGTCTTGAACATAAAATAGTCCCTGTTGAAAACTCGGCAGGCTTGTCAGCGGAGGATGAGACTTCAATTCGAACATCAGGTCGTCGCCCGTCCAGTTCCAACGGCGCGTGGTGAATTCGACTCCTTCGCGATCCCACTGCGACTTGAGCGCGGCGGCGTCGGCCTTCAACGAGTTGCGGCGCGCATAAGTCGGCGGCGGCGTGTTGTTCCAATCCAGCAGTTGCACCGTGGAGGTGTCGCCCCAGCGTTTGCGCCAGCGTTCCACCAGCCATTCGGGATGGGAGAAGCCGAGGTGCGGTTGATCCGTTTTTAACTGCTCCAGCAGCTTTTGAGTTTTCGTCCGCTCCCGGACATAGCCGCGCAAGACCGCATTGATGAATCCGGCTTGCGCACCAAACCCAAGTTGCTTGCCCAGCTCAACGGTCTCATGGACGGCGGCGTGATCGGGAATGCGATCGAGCCAGAACATCTGGTAAAGCCCGAGGCGCAACAGGATTTGCAGGAGCGGTTTTTGCTGGCGCGCCCCGGTTTTGCGCGCGATGAGCCAATCGAGCGCGCTCTGCCAGCGCACGATTCCATAAACCAGTTCCTGACAAAGTCCGCGGTCGGCCGGGGAGAGCGCAGCGCCGGACAATCCCGTTTCCAACAGGTTTTCCACGTAATCCACCCCCTGCGCCTGCTGGTGCAGGAGACGCACGGCAATTTCTCTTGGTTTTTGAACGGTCACTGCTTAATAATCATCATCGCGTTCCTGCACGCGAGTTTTTAAGCTATCAATATGAAAGAAGAGTTCGAAAAAATGGTCGCCGCCGGCAAGCTCGAAAGGCACCACATTGATCCGCTTGTCCAGCTCACCACAAGCGGATTTTGCATGCATCGTAGCTGGGGCTTCGGAAAAATCACGACGGTGGACACGGTGTTCGCCCGGTTCACGATTGATTTCCAGTCGAAGGCCGGCCACACCATGGATTTGAACTTCGCGGCGGAATCCCTCAAACCCATTGGAAAAAATCACATCCTCGCCCGCAAGGCTGCCGATCTCGAGGGTCTTCGCCAGATGGCCGCGCTGCATCATCTCGATCTGATCAAACTGGTTCTGGAAAGTTATGGCGGCAAGGCCACCTTGGATCAAATCCAACAGGTGCTCGTGCCGGACGTGATCCGTGATGATTGGAAGAAATGGTGGGAGGCGGCCAAGCGCGAGCTGAAGAAGGACGGTCATTTCCAGGTGCCGATCAAAAAAACCGACCCGATCATTTATCAAGCCCGGGAGGTTTCCTTGCAGGACCGGCTGCTCGAAGAATTCCGCGTCGTGAAAGGATTGAAAGCCCGCATCGTCGCCGCCACAGAACTGTTCAAGAACGCCAGGGATTTGATTGACATGCAGGCGGCAGCCACGGAAGTGATCGCCGCGCTCAATGTCGAAATTGCCACGCACCAACGCACGCAACCGGCCGTCGCCCTCGAGGGCATCTTTATCCGCGATGATATTCGCGAAGTCACCGCGTTGCCGATGCCCGAAGGCGAGCTGACCGCCGCGGCGATCTGGTCGCAAGAGGTCAGGCTCGGCGAGATTCTCGAAGCGATGCCCGCGGCGAAACACCGCCGGACATTAGACTCCTTCAAGGCCGCCAATCCGGAACGCTGGCCGGAGATCGTGCAAAACACGCTCAACGGCGTTTCCGCCCGCGTCTGCCGCGAGTGCGCCCAACTGTTGATTCACGAAGGCAAAATTGATCTCCTCAAAACCGCCTTGGCGCGGCTCATCAGCCAGCATCAAGCCAGCAGCGAACTTCTGCTCTGGCTGGCCAAGGAACGCTCCGACTCTTTCGCCGACATTCTCGGGCCGGAAGTGTTTCGCGCCATGCTGAGTGCCATCGAACGCGATCAGTTTAACGAGAAAAAATCCAATCGCCTGCGCGATTTCATCCTCGACGACCAGCAATTGCTCGTGGAGTTGATTGGTTCAGCCGACCTGGAAGTCATCAAAGATTTGACCCGCGCGCTGCAACTGTCTCCGTGCTTCGATGACATGGACAAGCGCTCGCTCCTGGCACGCATTGTCAAGAGTTACCCCGCCGTGCAGTCGCTTATCTCAGGCGATCAAACCAAACAGGAAGCCAACCTCATTGTGTCCTGGGACAGTCTCGAGCGGCGCAAAGAGGAATACAACGAACTGGTGCAGAAAAAAATCCCCGCCAATTCCAAAGAGATTGCCATCGCCCGCAGCTACGGCGACCTGCGCGAGAACCACGAATACAAAGCGGCCAAAGAGATGCAGAAGATGCTCATGCGCCGCAAGGGCGAGTTGGAGAATCAACTCGTGCGCGCGCGAGGGACGGACTTTGCGGACGTGAAGACGGACGCTGTAAGCATTGGCACCAAAGTCACCGTCACGGATTTGATCGCCAACCATCCGGAGACTTTCACGGTTTTGGGCGCGTGGGATTCCAACCCCGAACAGGGCGTCATCAGTTACCTCTCGCCCGTCGCCCAATCCCTGCTCAACCGCAAAGCCGGTGAAGAAGTGGAGTTCGAAATGGAAGGTGTCAAGAAGCGTTATCGCATCGACGCGATCGCGGCCTACAAGGCGGCGTAGACTCGGCTAGTTGTTGACGTTCGCGAAGCGTTTGGAGTGCGTCCGATTTATCGGCGCTTGTTCCCGGTCTGATTTCGAACTTTGGTTTTCGGATCTTCCTCTACGCCTTCCCGCCAAAGCTAACGTGATCGTCCAAGTCCAGCAGGTCAAACCACGTCGCCACATCATCGCGTCTGGGTCCGGCTTGCTTGTGAAGCTTCTGGAAAAACTCGCGCGTTTCCAGTTCGCTCGGAACGCGCTGCTCCTGGTACGCCGACCACGCATTGATTTCCCACGGCAAGGGCTTGGTCCGCGAAGACTGGTTGATCCATTTCAGAATGTCGCCGTCGCCTTTTCCGGCGGCGAGTTGTTTCTTGAGCGCGGCGGCGTTGATGCCCGCAAACTTCACGAAACGCTGGTCCAGCGGACAGTCGTAAATGTATTCGCCGTTCTTCCGGGCGAGGGTGGCGCGCCCTTTATCGAGCAAGCGCGGCAGAATCGCGTAACCGCCGAGGCGCACACGCGGACTGCGCGGCGGACGTTTGGTTAGATCAGGAGCATTGATGGCCATAGACAAGTATCAAGGTTTACGGTTTTCAGTTTTCGAGATGAGTCGAATGAGAAAGGCCTTTCAATCAACTCATCGCAGTGCCAGTTAACCTGCAACCAAGATTTCCGATTGCAAGAAAAAGTTTCCAAAGGTGGCGCGGTGGCATTGCTTCGAATTCCGGCTGGCTAGGCGAACTGATGCGACAAGCGGCGACTCCGATGAGACCCCGTAGGAGACGAGGTAACGAGGCTCAAACCAAACCGGGGCCAGGCTGGCGACCCGGACCGGACGTAACGCAGAGACGCCGAGAACGCCGAGGAACGCGGAGTGGTTGAGAAGCAATGCGGGCAACAACGGGTGAATTCCTGTTATCCAATCTCTGCGGGTCTTAGCGGCCTCGGGTCTCTGCGTTGAATTCCGACTGCCGACCTCTGGCCTCTGCCCTCTGTTTTCTGCTTTCTGTTTTCTGCTTTTTGCTTACCCCCTTCTGGCTTTGAAACCAGCGGGCGCACCGCCCGCCGGCAGCTTGAAAGCGAAGCCCTGTCGGGGCTGGCCACCCCGCGCTGGCTGGGCTCCACCCCGGCGCGCAACACCGGACAGCCACCAGTGGTAAGTCAGCACACCGTCACCGCCTTCACACTGGGGCCTTACTTCGTCCGCTGAATCAGTTCGATCTCGTAACCCTCCGGCGCATCGATGAAGGCGAAGCCGCCGCCATCTTCTCTCATGGTCGGACCGTCGGAATATTTCAATCCGAGTTTGGCGAGGTGGTCGCCGAATTCCGCCAGGCTGTCCACTTCGAAAGCAAGATGCGTGAGGTCGGGCTGGACCTGCACCGGGCCGCTGGCGGGAAAATAGCAAAGTTCGATCAGTTCCTCGCTCTCGGGCGCCTTCAAGAAAACCAGTTCCGATCCGCGCGGCGATTTGTGCCGTCTCGTTTCTTCAAGACCCAGCACCTCCTTGTAGAACTTGACGGACTTTTCAAGATCGTTCAGCCGATAGCGCGTGTGATGGATTTTTCTGACTTTGTGCATGCGCGTAGAATAAGGACGACATGAAACCACGGCAACTCAACATTTCCATTTCACTTTCCGCGTAGCGCAGCCGTCCTCGGCTGCGGGTTCGCGGGGCGTCCGCGCCCCGTGGTCCTGGCTTGGCCCCGACAAGCCGTTGTCGGGGCCATAACCCGCAGGCGGGGACGCCTGCGTTACGAGGATGGTGCCTGATGCGTTCATTGTTGCGATAGCGGGAATGAACTTGCGAAGGCGCGACGTTTCAGGCTAGTTCAGTGCCCGTGAATTCAAATTCATTCAGACTGACGCTTCTGCTTCTGCTGTGGGTTGGATTTCTTCCCCTCGCGCAGGCCCAGCTCGACCCGGAAAAGCGGCAGTTGATTCAGCTCGGCTATAATCAGCCGCTGGAAGGCCAGGGGCCGATCGCCGGCTATGCATTTTATTATTTGAATGAACCAAATTTTCATTCGAGCAACGTAACCTTGCGGCTGGCCGTGGCGCCGGTCTATCTGGATTCGGAATTTGGTTTCAAGGACGCGCTGGGGCCGCACACGGACTTGGGCTTGGGGCTGTCCGGCGGTGGCTTTGCGGACTCTTTTTCCGAAGTCGTTGGTGGAAATTATTTGAAGAAGCAATCCTTCACCGGCCACGGTGGGGAATTATCAACCAGCCTCTATCACCTCTTTAATCCGTCACAACAAATTCCATTGTACGCCGTACTGAAAGGAGGCGTGCATTATTCGAAATATCAGCGGGATTCCGAAACGGACACTAACCCCACCAACTTTTTCGAGCTGCCGGATGACCGCGTCACGTATCTGATGCGGGTTGGGCTTCGTTGGGGCGGCATGGAACCGCTCATGCGACCACCTTTGGCGATGGAACTTTCTGTTTGGTATGAAGGTCAGTTTCGTACGGATTCGGGCACTTACGGTTATTTCGACGATCGCAAAGTTCAGGCCCATTCCCATTTATTCTGGGGCCGCGCGCTCCTCGCCTACACCATGCCGGAATGGAAACATTATTTCAGCCTTGGTCTGACAGCGGGGACGAGCGTGGACGCCGATCGCTTCAGCGCCTACCGCCTTGGTTCGGTGTTGCCGCTGGCCTCGGAATTTCCGCTCAATCTGCCGGGCTATTATTTCCAGGAAATCACCGCGCGAAAGTTTGTGCATTTCAACGGCCTTTATTCCATTCCGCTGGACAAAGCGGGGCGCTGGAGCGTGAACGCGTTCGAGTCCACGGCCCTCGTTGATTATCTGCCCGGCATGGCGCAGCCCGGCCATTGGCATTCGGGAGTGGGCGGCGGGGTGGCTTATCAATCGCCGCACAACACGCTGCAAATCGTCGCCGGTTACGCGTACGGTATCGACGCCATTCGCAACGGCGGGCGCGGCGCCCAAAGCATCGGCTTGCTCTGCCAGTTTGATTTGGAAGCGCGCCTCCATCAAGGTTTGCCGCACATTTTCGAAAGTCCTTACAAATCGCGAGGACTATTCCGCTTTTTCGAAGGCTTTTGAGATCATTGATTGGGCGGCGCGAACTACCTGCCATGAAGAAAATAATCTGCCTGCTGCTTTCATTTGTTTCGGTCGCCGGTGCGCAAGTCCCGGACAACCTGGTGGCCGAAAGCATCCCGCCCCTCCCCGCCGAATTGAAAAAGGAAGTGGGCCGCTATCTGGAATTTCGCAGCGCGGCGTTCAACAGTTGGCATCCGACCCGCCGGGAATTGCTCATTACGACTCGCTTTGCCGACACGATGCAACTGCACCTTGTGAAAATGCCTGGCGGTGCGCGCAAGCAACTCACCTTCTCGGCTGAACCGGTCGGCGGAGGATCGTTCCAGCCCAAGACCGGCGAGTATTTTATTTTTTCCCAGGACACCGGCGGCGGCGAGTTTTACCAACTCTATCGCTACGATCTGACCGATGGCAAAATCACGTTGTTGACCGACGGCCAATCGCGCAACACGGGCGCGCGCTGGTCGAACGGCGGCCAATGGATCGCATACTCCTCCACACGTCGTAACGGCAGAGACAACGACATTTACGTCATCAATCCCGCCGATCCAAAAAGTGACCGCCGGCTCCTGGAAGTTTCCGGCGGCGGATGGGAAATCACCGACTGGTCGCCCGATGATTCGCGCCTGATCCTGGGTGAATACATTTCGATCAACGAAAGTTACTTTTATCTCGCCGACGCTAAAACCGGTGCGAAAGAGCTGTTGACCGGCACAGGCGCTGAAAAAGTCGCTTATGCTCAGGCGCAGTTTAGCGAGGATGGCAAATCGGTTTTCGTGACGACCGACAAAGGTTCGGAGTTTCGCCGCCTTGTGCGAATCGATCTCGCAACGAAGAAGGAAACGGTCTTGACGCCGCACATCCCGTGGGACATCGATGACTTCGCGCTGTCGCACGACGGGAAAACGATTGCTTTCACCGCCAATGAAAATGGTGTCGGCGTATTGCATCTGCTGAACACACAGACCGGCAAGGAAATGCCTGCGCCCACACTCCCGCTCGGCACCGTTTCCAATCTGGACTGGCACAGGAACAATCGCGACCTCGCCTTCAATCTCAATTCCGCGCGGTCGCCTATGGACGTATATTCGTTTGATTTGAAGACCGGCAAAGTCGAGCGCTGGACGGAAAGCGAAACGGGCGGCCTTGATCCGGCGAAGTTTGCCGAACCGCAACTGGTGAAGCTGAAAAGTTTCGACGGCCTGCCGATCTCGGCTTTTGTCTATCGGCCTGACGCCACCAAGTTCCGCGGCCAACGCCCCGTGCTCATCAACATTCACGGCGGACCGGAAGCCCAATCCCGTCCTGGGTTCCAAGCTCGTAACAATTATTACCTGAACGAAATGGGCGTTGCCATTGTGTATCCGAACGTGCGCGGATCGAGCGGCTACGGGAAAACGCACCTCACCCTCGACAACGGCTTCAAACGCGAGGACACCGTCCGCGACATCGGTGCGGTCATCGAATGGATCAAACGCGATCCCGACTTCGACGCCGACCGCATCGGCGTCATCGGGGGAAGCTACGGTGGCTATATGTCGCTCGCCTGCATGACTCATTACAGCGATCAACTTCGCGTCGGCATTGATGTCGTGGGCATTTCGAACTTCATCACCTTTTTGGAAAACACACAGGATTATCGGCGCGATTTGCGCCGCGTTGAATACGGCGATGAACGGGACGCGGCCATGCGCCAGTTTCTGGAAAAGATTTCGCCCTTCACCAACGTGAAGAAAATCAAGAAGCCGCTATTCGTCGTGCAAGGCAAGAACGATCCGCGAGTCCCCGTCACCGAATCCGAACAAATGGTCAAAGCCATTCGCGATAACGGCGGTTTGGTCTGGTATCTCATGGCCAAAGACGAAGGGCACGGCTTCGCCAAAAAGAAAAATGCCGATTTCCAATTCTTGGCCACGATTTTGTTTTTGCGGGAGCAGTTGATGAATTAGCAAAGCGGAAGTTAGTCGTTGGCGGCGGTCCAATACGGAGCTTCAGTAACCGTGGGCAATTCCGCACAGGTGCTGTACCCGCAGCGCTTCGCACAGCAGCCGTCAAGTCACAATGCCAACGGCGGTGCCTCATGCCCGCCCGAAATTCGCGGAAGTCACCGTGCCGTCGCTGGATGATTGAGAACAGAAATGGGAGAAAAGTCACAACGCAGCGTTCAGCCGGAGTTGGTGCCGGTGAATTTCCGGTCGCCGTTGGCTGCCATCTCGGAAAAACATTTCTCCTGATGATTATACTGTCTGCCAGAGTTAATTTCCGAATTGCCCCTCACCCCTTCCCTCTCCCCATCGAATGGGGAGAGGGTGGTCGAAGACCGGGTGAGGGGTCGGTGTATTTCTATTCGGAAATTTATTCTGGCAACCGCTCTAGGCCGTCGCTTCAGTCAATTGCTGGCGCAACTGAGCCATGTGGGATTCAATGCGATCGAGATAGAAATTCGGGCCGTCGGGATAGGGAACATTCAGAAACTGGTAAAGGCCGCCGAAATCGGATTCGATTTTTTCGCGCACGTACTTGTCCCAGAACCCAGGCGTCTTTTGGATCAGGTCGGCGGCGTTGGAAAAGGTCCCCACGGCGCCGGCATCCCCGCCGGAAAAGCGCGCGGCTTCCGCAAATTCAGAATACAACTCCGGCAGCTTCTGGACATAATCTTCCGCCGCCATCTGCCCGAGCAAATCAGCGGTGCCCAAAGCAAACCCAGCAGTTTTTTCCAAATCACTTTGAAACGGAATGGCCTCGAGATTGGCATTCACCCCGGTACAGCGGATCATGTTTTGGACTGACTTGATTTCGTCCTTGCCGAAGCCTTTTTGCGCCAGCAATTCCGCCGCGAAGTCGGCGCTCCGCGACACGTGGATGACCGTGTACTTGGCCCCGGTCCCCTCCCGATCGTCCCGTCGCTTGAGATACCCGGTGTCGTGCAGCAAAATGGCGAGGAGGCCCAACTCAAATATCCGTTGCGACAACACGGGCCTGGCCCTGGCCTGGTGGCGGCCATGCAGCAGACGCACCATGCAGAGTGTCCCCTGCAATGTGTGTTCGAAATCGTGGTAGCTCGCGTCGATGGCCTGATACCCCAGACAGTTTCCCGTGAAGGAATCAATTGCCCATCCAAACGCGCGCGGCACAAAATACCGGTCACCGCGTGGAAACATCGCCAGATACCTGGATTGCACTTCGAGTTCCACCACCGCTGGATCTTTCGTATCAACCTGCTGGAACATGTATAAAAAATCTAGCGCACCTCCCATAAAATGCACGTTTTTTTAATGGACACCCCGAAGTTGGGAGCAACTTCACCCTCACACGTTTCAACAGGTGGGAACTCCCTCTCCTCCTTTGGAGGAGGGCCGGGAAGCGGAGGCGCTGATATTTAGGGTGGTCGCCAAAATAAATTTCCGAATAGAAATACACCGACCCCTCACCCCGTCTTCAACCACCCTCTCCCCATCCGATGGGGAGAGCCAAAAGAGGTGAGGGGGCAAGTCGGAAACTAATTCTGGCAGCAGTATAAACCACCTCTCTTACTCCGGTTCTCTCCTCGCTCGTTCCGCGCGGGGAAAGTGTGTCAGATCGCGTTGGCAGTCACCTCCCGCTGGCCATATTATACCGTTTACCAAACGACGTTGGTACGAAACTCCATTCGGATCTTGCGAATGCGAATCTCCGTCACCGATTTGGGGCGCACAGTTAAATTTCTTCCGTCTCACCACAAGAACGACTGCTGTTCGGCCAGCACCAGGTCGCCTTCCAACAAGCTGACGTGCCACGCGGTCACTTCTCCAAATTGTTTATACTCGTCGCCGCCAAAAGTCAGTGCCGACCAGTGACTGAACCAGCCGCGGCCCTTCACCAGCTTCTCCAGGACTTTTTGCTTGGGCTGATTGCCTGCTGCGACGCCCCGGATTTCCACGCGTAGTTTGTGCGGCGACTTTCCCGGACTGACGAGCTTCCACTGGACATCAAAGCGGATGGCCGAACGCTTTTCGGGATGCTGGCGCAACTGCGCCTGGTACGCATCGCGCTCATACAGACTGGGAGACAGCGTGTGTTGACCCTTGGCGTCCAAAAAATGCGGCAGCACCTTGATCACACGTCCATCGACCGCGCGCGCGGCGAACGCCGGGACGATGCAGAGCAACAAGAGCGGCCATGTGATTGAGCGGCGCATGAGGACAGAATAACGGGCGGCAGAATAAACTCAATGCTGATTAATTTCCAAATTATCCGTCCATCACTGATTCTTTTCCGGCGGTGGCGCAAACGGTTTGGCGGGTTCGGGGGAGAAGAGTTCCTTCAAGGATTGCAATGGATGCAACGGCATCAGGAAAAAGTTGGGCAGATAGAGCGGTTCGCTTTTGGGATCGCTCAAGGTGCCGGTGACTTTGAATTCGAAGATTTTGGTCACCGGCAGCAGCGCCAGACTGAGAACGCGACCCAGGCCCGGAAAGTCACGCAACAGTTCGGCTTCCATGCGCGCATCCACGCGCCCCTTGAAATCGACGTCCCCCTGATACTGCATCCGAAAACCGGTTGAGCGAATTTCCAAATCGTCCGAGTGGATCACGCTGTTGGTGATGGTAAACGTGGCGACGCCGTCGCTGGCGCGGCTGTTACCAAGACCGGGCCAGAGCAGGTTCAACATCGACGAGAAGATGCCAAAGACCGGAATGTCCCAGATGAGTCCGTCGCGCAATCGGACCTTGCCGCTGCCCTGCCAGCTTTCCCAGTTGTCCGAGTTTGCATTCGTGATCGTCAGATGACCTTTGAGGGTGCCCTCAAGATGGTTGGTTCGGGGGGAGAGATCGGCCATGAGTTGTTGCAGGCTGGCGTTGGTGACGGTCACATCAAAACCGAACTCCGTTCCCTGACCGCGCGCGAACTGAAATGCCGCGTCGCCGGCCGCGTGGCCGCCGTAAAATGCCGCTTGCATGTTGGTCAACGTCAGCGTTTGACCGACCCAGTCCACGCTGCCCGCGATCTGTGGCACGTTGAATTTCCACCATTGAAACGGTCCGCCATCAACATCGAAATGCAAATCCACGGTCTCGATGTCGTCGATGGGAATGACGCCGTTGACGCGCACCGTCGGCGATTTCAAGAAACGATAGGGTTCGACGGCGTGCGCGGTTTTCGGGCCAATGGCGCGGGTGACGACCATCGGGTCCATGACACTGAATCCGTTGGTCAGAAATACTTTCCGCTCCGTGAAATCGATACCCACGCTCGTGGCGGTGAGATATTCGGCAGCTCGTTCAACTCGCGCCTCCGTCAGCGTCAAGAATTTATTGGTGAATTGCAATGCGCTCTGTAAGCGCGTGGCGGTTTCGCCGCGAAAAGTGAAATTGCTGCACGCGACCCGGCCTTTGAAACCGATCAGTTCTACCGCGTGCCAGCGGCCCCAGATTTCGCCGTCAACGACCGGCGTCGTAGTAAATTCAATTTGATCGAAGGCGCGTTGCTCTTTTTCTTCAAGCAACGGGCGCAGGGCTTTCACGTCAATCGTGCTGTGGACGCGAAAATAATAATTGTGCGTACGATCGTCGGCGATGTGGGCCAGTTCCAGTTTTCCATCGGGACGGGTGGCGACGAGGTCGGGCAGATTCCAAACTTCGTTGGAGTACGTGAAATGGGAACGAGCTGAGGTGACCGGCACGTTGCTATAAGCACCGTGGCCGGCGCTGAACTCACCCTGCAAGCGGAGGGTCGGCTGCACGTCCTTTCGCCAATCGGGCTGGTGATTTGTCCACGCCGGTAACACTACGAACACCTGTCCGTGGGCTTGCGGCGGTTTTTCCCAGGAATATCGCGAGAGCCATTCCCGACCTTTCTCGGTCAGCAGCGGAGAAATCTTGTGCACGTCAAAATCGGATGAGGCATTGGCTGTCAATTCGCGCGTGGCGACGTTCACCTCGGCGCGGGCATCGAGTTGACCCTGATACAGTTCGGTGTGGAGGTTGGTGACGGTAAGTTCGGGCGCGCGCCAGTTGCCTTGACAGACAATTTCCTGCACGGACAGTTCGGGCGATTCCACGCCGCTGATTTGGGCTTCCCAATCCAGTGCGAAGGGCGCGAGGTCGGCCCACAACGCCCAACTTTCGTCGGTGCGCGGCGGCGCATTCGTGCCGGGCGGCGCAAGCCGACCGACGATGCGCGTCCGCTTCGTTTTGCCCCAGCGAGTTTCGACGCCCGCCAGTTGCAACTCTCCCTGGCCGGACAAGGGAATGGCGTTGGTGATGGCGTGGGTCCAATGGGCGGTGAACTGCACTGCATCCGCCTGCACCCACGCCGTTCCGATCGGTCCGGCCAGCAATTTGAGGTCGGCTTGGACAAGGTTGGTGTTGTCCCTGGCGGAGACCAGATGCACATCGAGTTGCAGATTCTGGTTCGTGCCCCAGCGGGTTTCCGCATCGGCGGCGCGCAGACTGAGTTCGGCCTGGTGTAGTTCATTGCTGGCGGTTGCGGGAAGAAGTTTCACGGAGAACAAGCCGTTTCTGAATTGTCCCCAGGGAGTTTCCGCGCCCGGCGCTCTCAAGATCAGGTTGCCGTTGAAACTGTCGAGGTCGCGGGCGTCGCCGCGCACGGCCAACTGAAGTTCCGGCGGGGAGGCGTACGTGATTGCTTCGAGCGTGTTCACCAGTTGGCGCAGCCGGTTCTGCATCACCTCCCGATTCGCCGGCCGACCGGTGCGGAGGAATGTCCAGTCACGGACGGCAGAGGCGTTGGTGAGGGTGCCAGCGAGTTGCATTTTGGCCCCGGCGAAATGGGCCTGGAATTTATCGAGTTCCCACTGGTCATTGGGAAGGAAGCGAAGCTCGGTCTGGATGTTGTCCAGGAACAATTTTTGCGGCGGCTGATTGGTGTCCGTGAGCGGCCAGATCAAACGACCCTGATGCAGCAGCAAGGAATCGACTTGCAGTCGCCGTTTTTTGAGCGCGGCCATATTGATCCGCACTTCGACTTCCGCGAGCGAGAACTGCGGGCCTTGAGGTTGATTCGCGGCTCCGAAATGGACATTTTCGGCGACAATACCGCGATACCAGCGGAGGCGCAGGCGGTCGAACTGGAGTTCCACGCCGCGCGCTCGCAGTTCCTCCAGCAGAGGACGTTTGATGATGTTGGGGATGCCAACTTGATTCAAGTAGATGGCCGCGATGATCACGCCGAGTAAAACGAGCAGGACGCTGATGCGAAACCAGCGGAACAATCTCCGGGCAATTCTCCAGAAGCGGCCTCCGGCTCGGAGACTACGGCTCGGAGAGCGCTGGACTCGCGGTGCCATATCAGGGAGTCGAGCCGGAAGGAATCGTCAGGTGGAGTAAGATTTGTTGGTAGAGCAACCACGGGAATTCGAACGTCCAGCGCTGGCCATCGAGCGTCACCGCCGCATACGGGAATTTCGATGGCGCGAGGGCACCGAACTCGACAGTCAACGTTTGGAGTTTGTCATCATTCTTCACGTCGATGGCTATTTGGAGTGATTTTTCCGAGAAGCCATAACGGGTGCGGTTCTGATCGCCGCGATCCACCCAGGCCGCCGCCGTCAATTCGCCCAGCCGATAAAGCGTTTCTTCGAAGGCATACATCGTCACATCGTCAATGATGCCTTGCGAGCCGGGTGCGAGTGACCACTGACTCGAGCTGTTCCGGAGCAGTTGTCGGACTTGTCCGTTTTCGCGGATGGTGACGCGGGTCACTTCATTCGTAGCGAAGCTCCAGATATGGCGATCCCGGAGCTGCCAACCTGCCGCGGGCAATCGCACATAATCCCTGGTCTTTACCGCATACACCGAGCTTTCATCACTGCGGCGGACATAGATCTTGTCATCCCGCACGGCACCGAAATCGAGTTGTGCAATCACGGCATTTGTCGCTCCGGCAACTTCACTGACCTCGCCGCTTTTCAAGATGTATTGTCGCGCCGGCGAAGCCAGGCCGTAATTCGTAAAATCCAGTTCAGTGACGACATCCTTGGTGAATTCGGTAATTTGCAATCCGCTCAGGTCGGCCAACAATTCCCGCACCAGCCCGGCATCGGCTGGTAAAACCTCCGGGGCAGTCAGCCGCCAGGTGTCGTTGGTCTGGCGCTGCACGGTGAAACTCCCATTGCCGCGCGCCTCGACGACACGGACGCTGCCGGCCGTGAGAGACACGAGATAGCGGTCGCGAAAATCCGTGTACTGCGCCCGCCACGGCTCAAGTTGAGCTTTGGGCACGAGCACGACGGAATTCTGATCACGCCGCCGGGCATGAATCATGGAGGTTTCGTTGGTGTCAGTCTTGCCGAATTGCAACACGAGGAGATTGTTTGTTCCCTGGGCGACGGCCAGTTCCAGTTCCGGCGGCTGGAGGCCGAAGGATGCCAGATCGGCAGTGGGGTCATCCGTCACAAATTTGCTGGCGCGCAAACTTTGCAGTTTTCGGAGCAGGTCTTCGATTTTCGGATTGTCGGCGCGTGCTCTCATGGGCTGGGTCATGCGCCATGTCTTGTTGGTCGCCTCGCGCTGGAGTTCGAGAATCCGAGGGCCGCTCGTCGCCGTGAGCCGGTCAAAGGCCAGGCCTTTGAGATTCACCAGGGAGGGATCGCGCCAGTCCTCGGCCTGGCGGGGGAACAGCTTGAGCAGGTTGGCGTCCACGAGGTAAATCCGCTCATCGCCTACGACGCGTAAAAAAAACTGGTCGCGCAGGGCCGTCGGCGCACCGATGAGGATTCGGCGGCGGGCATCCCTTTCTTGCAACGTCAGCGAGACCTGGGGGTTGTCAAAACCAAATTCAGCGTCGGTGCTGGAGCGATTCCGCAATTCCTGGGCGGTGATGGGGGACTGCGAAGTGAGTTGTCCCAGCGCTTTCAGCAAGTTTTCGATGAGAGCAGTCTGGGCGGGATAAACCAACGGCTTGGTCAGTTGCCAGTTGCCGTTGGTGCGGTCGGCGCGGATTTCCTTCACGCCGGCGGGCGACACCTGGACGCTAGAGATGGCATCGGTGTTGAGATAGGGAAAGACCAGGTTCGTCGGAGTCTCCTTCTTGAACGCGTGCCGTTCGTAAAAAAAGATGAAGGCGAAAAGGCCCGCGGCCAGCGCGAGGATCGTCCAGGTGTTTCTCGTGTTCATGCTTGCTAACGGCGTCGCCGCAACCAGACCAGACCACCGAGGAGCAACACGGCGCCCGGCATCCCCGCCAGCAAAAGCCACTGCACGGATTGCCGTTGGGAATCGGTCATGATGAGTTTGTATTCCTTGAGCGGGCGCGGGCCGAGTCCACTCAACAAGATTTGCGGACGTTCGAGCAGCCAGTTCACCGCCTGGCTGGCGAAATAATAATTCCCGGGCACTGAATCAATGATTTCGTTGTCGAGGCAAAGCGAATCGCCCACCACGACCATGCGCGTGGTGCCATGATCGGTGACGTTCTTGATGCCGCCTTGTTCCACAGCCACGATCAGTGGAAAATTAGTTGCCTGCTGGCCGCGATAGGGATTGAGATAAGGAACGCCACCGCGGATCTCAGTCGCTTCCGTTCCACCTTCACTTGTGGCGGCCAGCAAATCGACCTTGGGCGCATCGACCTTGGGAACACCGGTCTCCAATCTGCCCACGGCGCGCGGCAGGATCAGCCGGATCCGCAAGGCATCCGGCACGAGTGATTTGACGACGGGATGCTGGTCGCTCAACCGGGCGGTCAGCAAATCGCTCCCAGTCGGTGAATTCTTCGGATCGAAGACCATGTTATCGGCCACATCGACGCCCCACTTGGCGAGAATTTTTTCCAAGCCCGATCTTTTACCCAACGCCATGTTGTTCAACAGGGCAAACAAGCGCCCGCCTTGCTTGAGATAGTTTTCGATCCTTTCAAGTTCGCTGTCGCTCAAGGGTATTCGCGGGCCCGCGATGATGAGGAGCTGACAATCCATGGGCACTTCGTTTGTTCCCTGGAGCGAAAATCGTTCGGGCTGGATGTTGTTTTCCTCCTTCAACAGCGCGGCGAACTTGGCGTAACCGTGAGGTTCGCCGGTCAGTTCCGGGTTGTGCTCGCGATGTCCCTGGAGGAAATAAGCTTTGTAGGTCCGCGGGTTCGCCACGTTGAAAATGGCCGCAGTGAACAGCATTTCGCCTGTGAAACCAATGCGCTTAAACTCCTTGCTCTTCCCGCTGATGACTGCCTGGAGATCATAGTCCGAAAGCTCGTTCTGATAGACGATGCGTTGGTGACCCGCGCAATAGAAGATGATAAAATTCTTGTCTTTGGGGTTGGTAAGTTTGTGTTCGGCCAGCACCAATTGCGCCTTCCCCGGCTGGCGCATGGGATCAACTGTTTTGATGCTGATCGCGGGATTCAGATAATTGTATTCCTTGAGCAGCGACGAAACGAGGCTGTAAAGTTCCTCTTCGCCCTGTGCGTCAAAGAAAACTGTGACCGCAACCTCGTTGGTCAAAGAACGCAGCACGTTCACGGTCTGCGGAGACAGCTTCATCTGGCCGCGGTCCGAAAACTGGAAACGCCAGTAATGCCGCACGCCGAGGTAATTGACCATGACGACCAACGCCAGCACCGCCAGACTGGCCACCACCACGTTGAAGCCGATGGTCCATTTGCGGCCGGCGGAAAAACTGGGCTTGGTTGACGTATCGTTGGCCATGTTATTTCCAGCGGCGGCTTTCCACGACGCGCAGCGTCAAGAACAAAAACCAGATCGTGAGGCTCACGTAAAATACGACGTGGCGGGTATCGACAATTCCACGGGCGAAGTCCAGCATGTGATCGAACATCGTCAAGTGATTCAACACCTGCATTTGCCAGCCGGCATCCACGGATATTTGATTGCCCAGAAAGCTCAACAAAAACAAAGTGATGCCCGCCGCGAAACTGATCATTGCCGCGATGATCTGGCTGCGCGTCAGCGCTGAGGCAAAACAACCGAGTGACATGAACAGTCCACCCAATAATAGAATCCCCAGGTAGGTGGTGCCAATCGCGCCAACATCCAGTGCGCCTGGATCGGTGGTATAATGGCGCAGGATGAAGATGCAGCCCAGCAGCGGCAGCCACATCAGCACATAAAACATCATGGCCGCGGTGAATTTCGCCAGCACCACCTGCAAATCGCTGACGGGTGTCGTCATCAGGGTTTCAAACGTGCCGGAGAATTTTTCGAGGGCAAACAGCCGCATCGTGATCACCGGTGAGGCCAGCAGCAGGATCAGCCAGAAAAACGGGGTGGAGTAAAACAATTCGGTCAGCGGCATGGGCGTCGGTTCGGACTGCAACTTCACCAGCAGCACCACAAAACTCAATCCCATCAGAAACAACGCGCCCGCGATGATTACGTAGCCGGTCATCGACACAAAAAAGCTGGCCAGCTCCCGCCGCGTCAGCGTGAGGTAAGCTTGCATCAACCTTCCTCCCCTTCTTCGTCCGGCCGGGTGAGGCGCACATAAATGTCTTCCAGCGAATGCCGGTTGCGCGTCAGTTCCCGCAAAACCCAGCCACGCTCGCGCGCCAAGGCATAAATCTGCGCCCGCAAATCCATCCCGTCGCGCGGTGTCAGCGCGCAGCGGTGGAACTCGCCATCCGTCGGTGAAAGATCGTAGTACTCGATTTCGGGAAACTGTTCCCAGCAGGCCCGCAAGTCGTCCGGCGGCGCGGCGATTTCCGCGATGATCCGCGTGCTGCCGCTCATGATTTTTTGCAAGTTGTCAGGGGAGTCCGCCGCCACGATTTTTCCCCGATGCATGATCAGCACCCGGTTGCACGTCATCTCCACCTCCGGCAAAATGTGAGTCGAAATGAGAACGGTGTGGTTGCGACCCAAATCCTTGATGAGTTGCCGGACCGAGCGGATTTGATTGGGGTCCAGGCCAATGGTCGGTTCGTCCAGGATGATCAACTCCGGTTCGTGTGAGAGGGCATCGGCCAGACCGACCCGTTGCCGGTAACCCTTGGAAAGATGGCCGATGATTTTCCGGCTCACTTCCGTCAGTCCGCATTGTTCAGTCACCACGTCGGCGCGTTCGCGCGAACGTTTCCGGCTCAAGCCTTTCAGCCGCGCGCGGAACTTGAGGTATTCACGGACGCGCATGTCGTGATGCAGCGGATTGTTTTCCGGCATGTAACCGATGCGCCGCCGCACTTCGTCCGCGTCCGTGAACACATCCAGTCCCGCGACTCGCGCGCTGCCGGAAGTGGCCGGCATGTAGCAGGAAAGGATGCGCATGGTCGTGCTCTTGCCGGCGCCGTTGGGGCCGAGCAGGCCGACAATTTCCCCGCGCCCGACCGTGAACGAAAGGCCGGACACGGCGGTGTTGCCCGCGTAACGTTTGGTCAAATTTGAAACTTCAATCATGAAGTTGTTGTTCATGGGTCGGCGAAGCGAAGTTTAGTCCGGAACTCCCCGGTTCGGCCAACATAAATTCATAGCTAACGCACCTTGACATCCACCGTGCCCTGCCGATAGCCGACCAGGTTACCCGCCCGCTGCGGCACCAGCACTGTCAGTCGCACGCGCTCGCCTTTTTTCTTGTCCGCCAGAATATCAGCCGCCGTCATCAGGTAGGTCGTGGTTTGTCCTTCGATGCCGGTGATCAGGAAACCGCTTTGCAACTTCGTCTGTTCCGTCGGCCCGCCTTTTTCCACGTCGGCAATCAACAGCCCCACCTTGCCTTTCACCCCCAGTGCCTGGACCAATTCGGGCGTGAGTTCCTGGACGTCGAGTCCCAGTTTGTCTTTGACCAACCGGCTCAACGGCAGCAACTGAATCGTCAATTTGCGATGATCACCATTTTTTTGCGCGACGAGCAAGGTGGTCGGTTTAGTGCTGACGTTTAACATTTCATTGCATTCGATAAAACCTTTCGGCGTTTTGCCGTCCACCTGCAGAATCTGGTCGCCCACGCGCAACCCGGCCTGGCCGGCGGGGCTGTTCGGTTTCACAAAAGTGACTGTGGGCGGATACGGGCCGGCTTTGATCCGCGCGCCGAACCAGAGCGAATGGATCACTTCTGGAATAAAAATCTCCGAGAGCGCCTCGGTGACTTGCTTGATTGGAATCGCAAAGCCAATTCCTTGTCCTTCGCGATAAACTGCGACGTTCAAACCGATGAGTTCGCCGCGCAAGTTGATAAGCGGGCCGCCGCTGTTGCCAGGATTGATCGCCGCGTCGGTCTGCAGCCAGTCGGCCACGTCCAACGGCTCGTCCTCTTTCGGCAGGCGACGATTCTTGGAACTCAGAATGCCGCGACTGACCGAGCCGCCCAGACCAAAAGGATTGCCCAACGCCAGCACCGTTTCCCCCAGCAGCAAATCATCATCGCGGGTGAACTTGACAGCCCGGAAGCGTTCGCCGGGTTTGGTTTTCAACTTGAGCAAGGCCACGTCACTGCGGGTCGTGCCGACAATCGGCTCCGCTTCGTAGTCTTTGAATTGATTTCCATCGAACACTTTCACTGTGATGCGATTGGCCCGCCGCACGACGTGGAGGTTGGTGAGCACGTAGCCCTCTTCGTGAATGATAACTCCCGAACCGAGGCTGTATTCGGTGTTGGGCGGACGCCGCCGATAATACGGCCCCCAGAATTCGCGGAGCAATTCATCAAAGGGATCGCTGTATTCTACAATCGTTTCCGTCTGGATGTTCACCACACTGGGCATGACCCGTTCGACGGCCTCCACGGCGGCATCCCGACGCACATCCACTTCCGCCGGGTGGACGCAGACCGTCCAGAGGCTGATCACCAGCAGCCAGGCGGTCAGTCGCCACTTTCGCGGCTGAACCCGCCGGGAATGTTCTCCCTCGGAAACCATGTTCATATTCAACACAAGAAACCCCGCGTGGGTTCATTAAATTGTTTCGCCGCGCGACTTCGAATGTTCGCGCGCACGCGGCTTGACTTTGCAAGAGCATCCGCGCAAAAGCAAGGCCACGAACTCTCAACTCTCAACTCTCAACTCTCAACTCTCCTTCTACGCCCAGTGGCGCGCCCGCTGCGGCGTGGCGGCGGTGTTCCGGGAGGACCACGAAACCCCGCCGCCGGAACATCTGCTCCAAGCCATCTGGCAGCACCAGCGGCTCTTGCGCGATCAACTCACGACCTTGGACGGAAAAAATGTGCGCGTGCTTCATCCCGGTTTTGCGAACCACGAAGCCGGGCCGGATTTTCGCGGGGCCATGGTGCAGATTGGCGACGAGCCGCCACGCGCCGGCGATGTCGAAGTCGATCTCCAATCCAGCGGCTGGCGCGCGCATCATCACGCAGGCAACCCCGCCTTCGAAAAAGTTGTTCTCCATGTCATCTGGGACAGTGCGCGCCCGGCTGCCGGAGAAATTCCCACGCTGCCGTTGCGTCGGCTGCTCGATGCGCCGATCTCAGAACTCAGTACGTGGCTGGGTCGCGAGGGCGGGGTGCCGTTGCCGGAGAACCTGCTCGGTCAATGTTCCGCTCCGCTGCGCGTCTTGTCCGAGCCAAAGTTGACGGAGTTGCTGCATCAGGCCGCGCAAGTCCGATGGCAGAGCAAGGCGGCCCAGTTTCAGGCCCGCGCCCGGCAGGCTGGTTGGGAGCAATCATTTTGGGAAGGGCTCTTTCGCGCGCTCGGCTACAAGCACAACGTCTGGCCGATGCAGCGGCTGGCGGAATTGCGCCCACGCTGGGGGTCCCCAAAACTCTCGCCGCTCGCGCTGCAAGCGCGCCTCTTTGGTCTCAGCGGTTTGTTGCCCGTCGATTTGTCGCGCGCACAGACGGCCAGCGACAGTTATCTCCGTCGCATCTGGGATCATTGGTGGCGGGAACGCGATGAATGCAGCGATTGCATTTTACCGCGCGGATTGTGGCGTTTCCACGGGCTGCGTCCTGCCAACCATCCGCAACGCCGTCTGGCGCTCGCGGCACATTGGCTGACCGAGGAGAATTTTCTAGCGAAATTGGAAAAATGGTTCACCACGGAATTACCTTCTGAGCCGACGAGGCTGGCGGATTCACTGCTGAAAATCCTGCAAGTCGAGCGGGACGATTTCTGGTCGTGGCATTGGACATTCCGTTCCGCCCGGCTCAAGAAACCGCAACCGTTGCTCGGCGCGGCGCGGGTGACCGACCTGGCGGTGAATGTGATCCTGCCTTGGTTCTGGGTGCGCGCGGCGGAAGGTAAAAATGAAAAACTTCAGCGAGTGGCCGAACATCGTTACCTCGCCTGGCCGTCAGCGGAGGACAACGCGGTGTTGCGCCTGGCGCGTCAGCGATTGCTCGGCGGTGCGCCGGCGCGGGCCTTGCTCGGTGCGGCCGCGCAGCAAGGACTCTTGCAAATCGTGCGGGACTTTTGCGATCACTCCAACGCCATCTGCGAGAACTGCCAGTTTCCGCAACTGGTGCGCGAATGGCATTCAGTGGAATGACAGCGGGGCTGCGGCAGGCGCAGCGCGACAATGATCAGGCATCGATCTTTGCAAACGGATTGTTGGTAAATCCGGTCGCTTGTTCAGAAGCAGGCGGCAACGAAGCAGGTTCTTTCCGATTCGCGGTGATTTGCGAGTTGGGCGGACCCGGCTGGTCGTTTTCCTGGTGCGGATTTTTCGCCCGCTTGTTGCGCGGCAGTGGGCTGATCATGACGTTGATCGCCCGACCGACCAGCTTGGGCGTGAAATCGGGATGGCCATAGGCGGCCATTTCCTTGAGCGCCTTTTCAATCACTTCAAAGCCGACTTCTGTGTGCGCCATTTCGCGACCGCGAAACTTCAACGCGACTTTCACCTTCATATCATCGCAAAGGAAATCGACAGCGTGGCTGATTTTGACGCCGAGATCATGCGGATCAATCTTTGGGCTTAATTGAATCTCCTTCACCTTGTTGGCGTGCTGATGCTTTCTGGATTCGCGCTCCTTCTTGGCCTGTTCATAGCGGAACTTGCCGAAATCAACCAGCCGACACACGGGCGGAGTGGCATTGGGCGAAACCTCCACGAGATCCACCCCGTTGGCGCGCGCCTGGGTGAGGGCGTCGCCCAGGGTCAGGACGCCTAGTTGCTTGCCATCGACTCCGATGACCCGCACCTCGCGGGCACGGATTTTCCCATTGATCCTGACGAAAGCACCAGTGGAGGAATTACGAGGCAGGAAAGGGCGGCTCAAGACACCCCCGTCGGTTGAAGCTTGTTCATGCGGCGATACTCGAACTGACTTTGGCAATTGGCCGGTAACTCATTCGACGGGAAACTAAGCCTGTCGCTCATGGTCTGCAAGCAAATAATTGCCCGAATTTTTTTGTGCAAACGAGGTTGCTTGTTCCGCCGGAATCAACCAATAAAGACGGCGCATCATGGCATCGGAAATCTTCCAGGCCAGTCGTTGGACAAAGGGCAACTTCCTTTTTCCCACGCGCATTGAGGTCACCGACAAGGCGGTGATCCGGCGCAAGCGTTCCTGGTTCAGCATTGATGAAATCAGCATCAGCATCCACAAGGTCGCTTCTGTCCACATCAAGACCGGCATCATCTGGTCGGACATTCTGATCGAATCTTCCGGTGGGAGCGATCCGTTGAAAAGTCATGGGCATTCCAAAGGCGACGCGCGGCGTATCAAGGAACTGATTGAGAATTATCAGGCCGCACCCGAGAACCGGGCTGCGGCTGGGACGGACTAGGCGCTCTATTCATTCATTCGCGTTAATCCTTGGCCGGGGCGAGCGCGTTCCGTTTGGCCATTATGGCCTCGACTATTTTTTTCGCCAGTTCCGGCTTTTCCGCGAGGGTCTTTTGCGCGGCGTCTTTGCCCTGACCAATCAGTTCGCCGTTGAATTGCAGCCACGCGCCTTTCTTGTCCACCGCGCCACATTCGATGCCCACGTCGAGAATGCAACCCTCCTTGTTGATCCCGTGGTTGTAGATGATGTCGAACTCGGCCTCGGCAAACGGCGGCGCGACTTTGTTCTTCACGATCTTCACTTTGACGTGGTTGCCAATGGCGTTGCCAGCGGCGTCTTTGAGCGTGTCTTTGCGGCGGATGTCCATGCGGACGCTCGCGTAAAACTTCAACGCCTTTCCGCCGGGCGTCGTCTCGGGATTGCCGAACATCACGCCGACCTTTTCGCGCAGTTGATTGGTGAAGATGCAGGTCGTCTTGGATTTGCCGAGAATCGCGGTCAGCTTGCGCAGCGCCTGGCTCATCAGACGCGCCTGCATTCCCATGGTCGCCATACCCATCTCGCCTTCGAGTTCAGCCTTCGGCACCAGCGCGGCGACGGAGTCAATGACGATCACGTCCAAGGCATTCGAGCGGGCCAGCGTTTCGCAAATGGTCAGAGCCTCCTCGCCGCTGTCGGGTTGTGAGACGAGCAGGTCATCAAGATTCACGCCGAGCCTTTTCGCGTAACCGGGATCGAACGCGTGCTCGGCGTCAATGAAGGCAGCCAATCCGCCGGCCTTTTGCGCGTTGGCCACGACGTGGAGCATCAACGTGGTTTTGCCGGAAGACTCCGGTCCGAAAATTTCCACGACGCGTCCGCGCGGCACGCCGCCCACGCCGAGCGCCAGATCCACCGCCAATGCGCCGGTGGGAATCACGTCAATCTTGACCTGGGCGCGGGCGTCGCCCAGGCGCATGATGCTGCCGTCGCCGTAGGCTTTGGTAATGGACGAGATGGCCGCATCGAGGTCGCGTTGCCGGGTGACGGTGGCTTTGGAGGTTTCAACGGGTGCAGTCTTTTCGGTGGTTTTAGGAGGCATAAAGTTTGAGTTTGGTTGATTTGGAAAACTTGGTTCGAAAATGCTCACCTCCTAATAAAGATCCCCGCGCGCTTAGTCAATCGCAGGTTCAATGTTATTTCGAGGACGAACCAGTTTTGGGATAATCGGAAAAACAACCTCGCAAAAAGGGCGAGACCTCCGTCAGGAGCGACTTCTTTATGGAACGTTGCCGTTGAAGCATGCGACGCCTCAGCGGTGCGGCACCGAGGAGGCTAAAGCCTGAGATGCCGCTGCTGAAGGAGCTTGGAACTGATCGAAATGGTCGATTACCACAAAGATGCCGCCCCCGACGGGGCTGAACGCGGCTCAGCATGATGCGTCGGTATTCTTCAAACTTCAAACCTCCGACAAACTTCCGAATTGCTCCCGACCGCCGAAACCAAAGGCGTTACCCAAGTGGCGTCTGAGACGAATAAGGCCACGGGGTTGGCTCTCGCTAAAAAAGGTCAAGACCGCGCCCATGCTGAACTGAACATTAAACAGTTTGAGACGATGGGGGACTATCCGCTGCATAATACTCTTTGTCGGGCTGATTGACACTTGATGGCATGGCCTTGGATTCAAGCGCCCGCAAACGATAACTGCAGTTGACAACCGGGGGCAAATTTCCGGGCTTTCATCTCACCGACCTTCTGCTAACGTCGTTGATTGATGCCGCAAAGTGATCCAGAAATGTTCCCGGCGAAGAGTGCGTCCGTCCCGCAACCCAGTACTCCATCAAACCAGCACTCCGTTCCTCCACCCGCCATTCCCGACCACGAACTGCTGCGTCGCATCGGCGGCGGTAGTTACGGTGAAGTCTGGCTGGCGCGCAGCGTCATGGGCACTTATCGCGCGGTGAAGATCGTGCATCGACACAGTTTCGAGCACGACCGCCCCTTCGAGCGTGAGTTTGAAGGCATCCAAAAATTTGAACCCATCTCTCGTTCACACGAAGGCTTCGTGGATTTGCTCCAGGTTGGCCGCAACGACGCCGAGGGTTATTTCTACTACGTCATGGAACTGGCGGATGATGCCGGGGAGAATCCAAAACTCGAAATCCGAAATCCGAAAGAAATCCGAAGTTCGAAATCCCAAACAGACGCAGAAGCTGCCCTCCTTCGGACTTCGGGTTTCGTGCTTCCTTCGGAATTCGGTCTTCGGAATTCGGATTTGTACGTCCCTCGCACCCTCCGCAGCTTGCTCCGCCCGGACACTCAACACTCAACTCCGATAATTCGCGAGCCGGCTCTCAACCCTCGACCAACCACGAACCGCCTCCCACTGGACGAATGCATCCAACTGGGTCTCTCGCTTACCAGTGCTCTCGCGTATCTTCACAAATAGGGATTGGTGCACCGCGACATCAAGCCGTCGAACATCATCTTCGTCGGCGGCGTGCCCAAGCTGGCGGATGTGGGTTTGGTGGCTGGCATGAACGAAGCCCGCTCCTATGTCGGCACGGAAGGCTTCATTCCGCCGGAAGGTCCCGGCTCGCCGCAAGCGGATCTCTACAGTCTGGGCATTGTGCTCTACGAAATGAGCACGGGAAAGAGCCACCAGGATTTTCCAGAGCCGTTACCGGATTTGGCCGCGCAACTCGACCATGCCCGGTGGCTGGAATTCAACACGGTCATCCACAAGGCCTGCCGCGCGGAAGTACGACAACGTTATCAAACTGCGGGAAAGATGCACGCCGATCTGGAACTACTCTGCGCTGGACATTCGGTGAAGCGTCTGCACTTGGTCGAGCGCCGGCTGGCGCTGCTGACCCGCATCGGCAAGCTGGTGGCTTTACTCGCGGTCGTTGCCGCCGGAGTCCTCTTCCAGATGAATCGCGAACGGAATCTCGCCACGCAGAATCTGGTCCGACTTCACGTTACCAACGGCACCCGCCTGATGAACGAAGGCGACCTATTCGGTTCGTTGTTGTCGTTCACAGAGGCATTGAGACTTGATCGTGGCGATGCCAAGCGCGAAGAATCGCATCGAATCCGCATTGCCTGCGTTTTGCGCCAATGTCCGAAGCTCGTTGGCGTTTTTGTGCACGAGACAAGGATCAACCAGGCCGCCTTCAGTCCGGACAGCCGCTCAGTAATCACGGCCAGTGACGACAACACCGCGCAGGTGTGGGATTTGGCGACGGGCACACGGCGACTTACTCTCCCCCATCGCGGACCGGTGCTCAGCGGCGCCTTCAGCCCGGATGCGAAACGAATTGCCACAACGGGTGCCGACAACACTGTTCACTTTTGGAACGCCGAGACGGGCAAATCACTCATCGGGCATCCGATTCACCACGTTGCTCGATATGATGGCCCATCCCCTCAGTTCAGTCTCGACAGCTTGCGAATCATCACCGTGGTTCAGCCAAAGAAATTGCAGATCTGGAACGTCGCCACAGGTGAAGCCATCGGACAACCGCTTAGCCATGATCGGGAAGTCACAGGTTTCACTTTCAGCCCGGATGGCCGCCAGGTCTTCACTGTGGGCGGGGACAATCGGGTTCGATTGTGGGACGCCACCACCGGCAAACTGCTCCCGACCGATTTCGTGCATGACGGGCTCAAGGACGGCGCGTTCAGCCCAGATGGTCGAATTCTGGCGACCGGGGGCCACGACAACCTTGCGCGACTGTGGGATGTGATGGCGGGCAAAGAAATATTGCCGCCCTTGGAGCACCAGGATTGGGTCACGTCCGTTGCTTTCAGTCCCGAAAGCGACCGTCTCGTGACGGTCAGCCGCGACAACACGATCGAGGTCTGGGACTTGGCCACGCAACCCTCACCACTCCGTCCGCTCCTGCAAGAGGTGAAAGTTTTCGATGCTCACTTTAGCCCCGATGGCAGACGGATTATTACTGCAAGCCAGGGCAACCTGGCCCGGATGTGGGACGCAGATTCGGCCGTGTTGTGCGCTCCCTTGCTCAAGCACGACACGGCGTTCGGACAAGTATTGTTCAGTTCTGATGGCCACCTCGTGCTGACCCTGCAACGAGCCGAAGCCGTCCGCGTTTGGGACCTGGCCATATTGGAACCACCGCCGCTGCGGATTCCACCCACCGCCGTTTACCGCGAAGATTCTCTCAGTTCGAACGGACAATTTAAATCGACTATCAGCAGCAGCGACAATACAATCAGAACGTTCGAGGTGGGTTCGGGCAAATCTTTGACCCAACCCCTCACACAGAAGCTCCCCTTCAGACAGGCGTTCTTCGGCTCAGACAACGCCATCCTGGTTACGGAAAACGCGGACTCGCAGGCGAGGGTCTGGGACCTGGCGACAGGCGAGCCGCTGACCCCGTTGTTGAAAACCAGCTATGACCTTGACGCGCCCAAGCTCTCCAAAGCGGCCTTGGCGCGAAACGACCTGCCGGCGGCGGATCTGGTGCTGCTCGCACAGTTGCTCTCCGGCAGCCAACTCGATGAGACTGGAGGAATTCGTCCGTTTGAGAGGGGCGATGTCAAAAGCGCCTGGGATAAGCTCAAGCGGAAATACCCTGAAATCCTCTCTGATTCCGCGCAAGCAGTGTTTGCATGGCACGATCAGGAAGCGCGGGCTTGCGAACAGGCGTGGGACTGGTGGCCCGCTCTCTTTCACCTAAAGTATTTGCTGGCGGCCAAGCCGAACGACCATACGCTGCAACAGCGTTATGACTATGCCCGGTTGGCGCTGGATTCCGCCCGCAAAAAGACCCGTGGCCACCGGGAACAGATGCGAGAAATCCCGCCGCGCGATCCTCTGGCCGCCTCCGAAACGGCGGATTTGTCAGACTACTACAATCTCTCACTTAAAACGGCCTCGAAAAATGATCTGGCCGATCTGCCGGCCGGGTTGCAAACCTTCGGCGGCAGGAGGTTCGATGTGCGCGGGATACTTCACCTTTCCAGCCAGATAGAACCGCCGTCTGCGAACAGTTATCCGCCCCGGATCAATGGGATCAAAATTGGCCGGAAGTGTAAGCGCCTGCATTTCCTCCATGCCACGAGCTTTGAGGCGATAGATGGCACGCGGGTTGGAAACTACCTTGTGCATTACGCGGACGATCAGACCACGAGCATCCCGATTGTGTACGGCAAGGACGTGCGAGACTGGTGGACCGTGCCGGGCGAACCGCTCGATACAAACCCCTCTGCTTTGATTTGGATGGGAACCAATCCGCACGCTCAATCAATCAAGAGTAGGTCGCTGCGCTTGTTCAAAAGCTCTTGGGTGAATCTGCGTCCCGACATGAAAGTAGTCAGCATCGATCTTGTCTCCAGCAATGCCGACGCGGTGCCCTTCCTTGTGGCCGTCACCACCGAGTGATCCTGGACGGCCCCGCGAAGAATTATTCCGGGATGCCTTTTTGCAGCCAACACAAATCCTGAAAGTCAGCCGCGTTGGCCACTTGCTGATCGCCGGCTCCCTTCTTGGGGAATAGCCATTTTCGGTGTTCCGTACGGCCATCAGCAAAAGAGAGATTGCAACCTTGATTGTGACGGTCAGAGGGCCGATCCATCCAGTGCCCACCCTCGAACGCAGGAGTTGCTCCATGGCTGGCCTCCCAATGCTCTCCTGTGTCGCCCGGGGCATGAAGAAAAAAAACTCCATCGTCGATGGTAAGCTCATGCTCGTCCAGAAAAACGAAGGCCTTCGCCGGCACCCGAAGCTCGGTATATTTGCTCTTATGCTGGTAGAGCGAACTGGTTTGGCCATTCATGTAGAAGCTCATGGAGTAGCTTCGCTTCCGCAATATCTTGCGGCCATCCACCTTTGACTGGTCCGCCGGACAATGATAGACTCCCACCTCGTTAAGGTAGGAAAATAAAACGCCATTCTTGATGCCCCAACCGTCTTGGTCCTTGGCGGTATTTCCCAAAACCCACGTTCCGGACACTGATGGAACGCCCGTCGGGCATCCATTATTCCAATTGACGTTCGCCCAATTGTTCGGCGGCAGGATATCGTGGTGGTCGTCTGCGTACATCTGCCAAGCCAGTTGCAGTTGCCCCAAGTTGTTTTCGCAACTCATTGACTTTGTGGTGGACTTTGCCTTGGCCAAAGTCGGTAACAACATGCCGGCCAGAATGGCGATGATGCCGATGACCACCAGCAATTCGATCAACGTGAAGCCCACTGTCGGGGACGGCGGGCGGCCGACGGGAACAGCCTTAATAGAAGTTTTCATTCGTTCACACTTTCTTTTGGCTCACTCGAAATGGTGAGCTGATAAGTTTTTAAAGCAAGCCTTATTTATAAGTTTCTACTACGGACATGATGGGTATCGCGGCCCGTCATCCACACAGATGTGACCCGGCTTCTGGTCACGTGGCACACCGACCTGGATTTCGCCGGAGCACGTGCCTTCGGAGTTGGTCGCTGTGAAGTAGATGTGGTAAACGCGGCCGTTCCCCGTGCCCGCCCGTTCCGCCCGCAGCAGGAGACTGGCGCCGTCGGCGGCAATGATGGCATCGCACGGCGTATCGCCATCGCCCAAGCCATTCGACGGCTCATCCTGCCGGATTGAAGTGATGCGGATCGTGGTCGGCCGGTCGCCCGTGCCGACGTTGACGAGAGAAACGGGAATCATCTTGTGATTGGGCGGCCAAAGTTCAGTGACGCTGGCCCGTGCGCCCGCACAGGTGGGCGGATCGCCGGCATTGTCCACGTGCACGGTGACGGTCTTGGTGTCGGTGCAGCCGAATTCATCATCCACGGTCAGGGCGAAGACCAGATTGGTACCACCAGCATTGACGAACGGCGCCTGGAAACTCGGGGAGGCGGTGTTGGGGTTGACCAGGGTAACGGGCGGACCATCGTTCTGTTTCCAGGCGTAGAGCAACGGATCGTTGTCGGGATCACTGCTGGCGCTGCCGTTGAGCGTGTAACCGTTGCCCTCCGTCACCAGACCATCCCCACCAGGATTCGCCGTGGGACAATGGTCGAGGTTGTCCACGATGACCGTGACGTCGCTCGAAGTGGAGAGTTGGCCATCACCGACCGTGAGCCGGAAGGAATAGGATTCCGTCAAAGTGGTGTTCCCGCCACCACTGGTGATGAACGGCGCGTCGAAGCTGGCGTTGGCGGTGTTCGCCCCGGCCAGAGTGAGCGTTTGCGGACCTGAAATCTGCGTCCATTGATAGGAGACGATCGAATCCGCATCGGGATCAAAACTGGCTGCGCCATTGAGCGTCACCGCCGGTGAACCTTCGGCGACCGCGGTTGGCGCCGAGACGTGACATTCCGGCGGGTGGTTCGCATTTTTCACGGTGATGTTCACGAAGGCCTCCGGACTGTTCAACTCCCCGTCATTGGCCACGAGACTAAACGTGAGCACTTCCGAACTCCCGGACGGCAGCAAGGGAGCGCGGAAGGTTGGGTTGCACGCCGTCGCACTTGAAAGCACCACGGGAGTACCCGCGACCTGCTTCCACAGAAAGGACAAACTTCCGGGAACAACCGGCTTGCCGTCATCCGTGCTGCTGCAACCGCTCAATTGGACGCTCGGAGTGGTTGATGTTTCCAGGACCGTTTCATCAGCGCCGGCGTTGGCCACCGGGGGCAGATTCGCCGCCACGACCGTCACGGTGAAGGTGCACGTATTCGAGAGGCCGTGGATGTCCGTGGCAACACACTTGACGACGTAATTTGAGCCGGGGTCAAGGACGGTGCCGGACGGTGGAGTGCACACGACACTTTGCAGATCGCAATTGTCCACGGCGGTCGCTTCGGTGAAGACGACCGGCTCTCCGCGGTTGACGACCACCCGTTGGTCACCGGGGCAGGTGATCACCGGCTGATCAACGTCGGTCACGATCAAGGCGGTCTGGTGCTGGATGGTGTTGCCCCGGCCATCATCGGCGACGGACGTGACCACGCTCCTGCCTGCCGGGAATTGGCCCGTGAGTTGATCCCCGGCCGCCAGGCTCAGCGGAATGTTGGCTCCGGTTTCATCGAGCGCCGTGACCGTCACGCTCAAGGTGCTGGGGTCGCAGTTGTCCGTGGCCTTGGGGTTGGCGAAGGTGACAGTCGCGTAGCAATCGCCGGGATCATTGTTCCGTTGAATGGGGTGATCCAGATCAAACGGGGACAACACGGAACTGGAGAGCGGGATAAACGTCGGCGGTTCGTTGTCAAGGACTGTTATCGTGAAGATGCAGGAAGCGGTATTTCCCGAAGAGTCGGAGGCAGTGACCGTCACGTTATTTGTTCCAATCGGAAATGCCGAGCCTGAAGGGGGACTGGAACTGACATTGACCCCGGAACAATTGTCGGCCGCAGCCGCGTTGTAAGTGACCACGGCCGAGCACTGGCCGGGATCGGTGTTGGCGAAAATGTCTGCCGGGCAGGTGATGGTGGGCGGCTGCCGATCCAACACGGTGACATTCTGTGCCCCGGTGGCCGAGTTGCCGGAGGTGTCGGTCACACTCCACGCCACGACGGTGGTGCCCTTGGGGAAGATGGCCGGCGCATTGTTGCCGACATTGGCGACGCTGCAGTTGTCCGCCACGGCGGGCGTGCCCAAGGCGACGTTGCGAGCCGAGCACTGGCCGGGATCGGTGTTGACCGTGATGTTCGGCGGGCAAGTGATCGTCGGTCTTTCCGTGTCGTTGACGGTGATAGTGAAAGCGCACGTGCTGCTGTTGCCTGAAGAATCAGTAGCGGTGCAGGTCACGAGGTTTATTCCCTTCGGGAAAGCCGAACCGCGAGGTGGACTGCTGACCACAGTGACTCCCGGACAGTTGTCGCGGGCGATTGCCGGCGGGAAGACCACGATTACGGAGCATTGGCCGGGATCGGTGCTCACGATCATATTTGTTGGGCAGGAGGAAATCGTCGGCTTTTCGGTGTCAAGGACTGTGATCGTGAACGAGCAGGCGTTGGTGTTGCCGCTGGCGTCCGTGGCGGTGCAGAGGACAGGGTTCGTTCCTTTCGAGAAAGTGGCGCCGCTGGCCGGATTACACGCGAGCGTCACGCCCGGGCAGTTGTCCTGGGCCACCGGCGGCAAATAATTCACCACTGCCGAGCACTGTCCCGGAGCGGTGCTGACGAGCATGTTCGTCGGGCATGAGGTCAGCGTGGGCTTTTCAGCGTCGACGACTGTCACGGTGAAGGAGCACGAAGCACTGTTGCCCGAAGCATCCGTTGCGGTGCAGTTGACCAGAGTCGTTCCTTTTTGGAAAACTGAGCCGCTGGGCGGAGTGCTGACCACGGTCACTCCCGGGCAATGATCGCTGGCCGCAGGCAGCGGATAATTCACTACCGCAGAACACTGTCCGGGATCGGTGCTGACAACAAGGTTTGCCGGGCAGGTGATCGCCGGCCTCTCGGTATCATTCACCGTGACGGTGAAGGAGGTGGCCACAGCACTGCCGGACAGGTTGATCCGGCGGATGCGATTATTACCAGCGTCCGTGTAATAAAGATGACCCAGTCGGTCCAACGTCAGGCCCCGGCCATAGTTGAGCATTGCGCTGGTGGCCAAGCCGCTGTCGCCGCTGAAGCCGTTGTCAGTCCCCGCCATTCTGGTGACTCGCCCGGTCTGACCATCAACGCGGAGGATTTTGCTGCCGCTGGCAAAGAAAAAGTTGTCGTTGGCGTCCAGAGCGATCCCCGGGTCCACCGAACCCAGGTTAAGATTGGTGGCCAGCGTTACGTTTGGCAAGATTTCCGACGTGGAAGTGGTACCGCCCCCGGCCACCAGGATTATGATACCCGTGAGCGTGTCCACCTTGCGCACGCGATCAGCGTCTGTGATGTAAATGTTGTTGTGGCTGTCGAGGGCGATGCTCGAGGGGACTTTGAAACTGGCATTGGTCGCCGGGCCGCCATCGCCGGCGGATCCAAACGTGCCATTACCCGCTACAGTCGTCATGATTTGAGTAACGGCGTCCACTCGACGAATCCGGTAATTGCCCTGGTCATTGATGAAAAGATTCCCCGCGCCATCCATGGCAAGCCCCGAAGGCCCGGAAAGCCTGCCACCGTTAAAGCCGGGGGCTGTAGCCAGCACGCCATCACTGCCAAAGCCAGAAAGGCCATTCCCGGCCACCGTCGTAATGAGACCAGTGACAGCGTTCACATTGCGAATGCGGCTGTTTCCGGAGTCGGCAATAAGAAGATTGCCGGACTGGTCGAAGGCGACGGCTTTTGGCCGTAAGCTGGTCTGGGTAGCCGGCAGTCCATCGCCGTTAAAGCCAGATTGGCCGTTGCCGGCGACGGTTGAGATAATGCCTGTGGCGGCATCCACCTTCCGCACGCGAAGATTGCCCTCGTCCGCAAGGTAAAGATTGCCCGCCGCGTCGGTGGCCAAGCCGCCGGGAAAGTTCACAACAGATATCTGCGCCGCGCTGGCCAGCGCGCCGTCCCCGCTAAAACCTGCTGTGCCGGTGCCCACAACCGTCGAGATGATGCCGGTGGCGTAATTGCCGGTGGTGGGTGGAGTGCAATCGACCGTAATGGTTCCTTTCGCAAAGGAAGAGCCGGAGGGTGGAGTGCAGGCATAGCCGAAGTAATTGATGCCGTAATTCACCACGGCTGAGCACAGTCCCGGCGCGGTGCTGCTTGCCAGATTTGCCGGGGTGGCTGGAAAGAGCGGTTGCAAGCCGACCACCTTCACGAGGAAAGAAGTTGTGACGGTGTTGCCGGAGCTGTCAGTGGCAGTGCAGGTAACAGTGTTGGTTCCACTGGAAAAAGACGAACCGGAAGGCGGCACGCAGCTCACGACAACGCCCGGACAATTATCGCTCGCGATGGGCGTTGGGAAAGTCACGGGCACGGAAGTTGTCCCCGGCGGCAGGGATACCGTGATATCGTTTGGGAGAGTACTCTTGCCATTGAGATAAATGGTCGCTCCGGAGTTGGCTTCGCTGGCCACGTCCAAACGTCCATCATGGTTGAAGTCAGCCACTGCCAGGGAGTAAAACGCGCTGCCAGGCGAATTCGCCAGGAAGCTGAAACCACCCTGACCATTGCCAAGCAGAATGGAAACCCCGCTGTTATTCTCCGCCACAGCCAGGTCGAGATGCCCGTCGTTATTGAAGTCACCGACAGCAACGGCAGTGGGTCGGTTGAAGTCAATGTAGTTCAGCTCAGGTCCGAAGCTCCCGTCGCCGTGGCCAATGCTGACATTGATCGAACCGGCCGGTATGGCGGGTTGTCCGAAGTCGCCGACGTAACCTTGGACGGTGACAACATCCAGCCTGCCATCTTCGTTAAAGTCACCCACGGCCATTGACATCCCGCTGGCGTTGCCGAACGTCACCGGGGAAGACATCGCCGCGCTGAAATTCCCAGCGCCATTCCCCAGCCAGACATTGATTCCGCAAGTCGTCGAACCGCCGCCCAACGCCAAACCCGCGCTGTTCGGAATCGCCAGGTCCAGCTTGCCATCCGCGTTGAAGTCCCCAACGGTCAACTCTTCCATCGCGACGCTGTCAGCGAGGCTGATGGTGGGATTGCCAGTAGGAGGAGGACACCAGAACAGATTCGTCGCCACCGCAAAACCGCCATGCGCGTCGCCGAGCAGCACGGTTACACGCTGCTTCGGTGCTTTTGTCTCATCCCAGTTCGCCACGGCCAGGTCCATTTTGCCATCACCATTGAAGTCGCCGGCCACCACCTTGTAACAGAACCCCAGATGGATGTTGACGGGCTGGCCAAAGCCGCCCGCGCCGTCGCCGAACAACAAGCTGACGTTGCCTCTCACTGGAAAAGTGCTGTCGTCCCCGTTGGCCACGGCCATGTCCATTTTGCCGTCTCCGTTGAAATCCCCGACCGCAACCGAGTGGCAGGAAAAGGGAACGGAGAACACCCGCCCAGGAGCAAAATTGCCAGCGCCATCTCCCAACATCACGGCAACATCATTAGTCCCCCGTTCGGCGAAATAACCAACGGAGACGGCTACGACATCCACATTGCCGTCGCCGTTAAAGTCGCCGGTGGTCACAAATTCAGAATTGATGAACGGGTTACCGCCGATGGTCTTGGTTTGAAAGGCGCCAGTCAAAGTGAAACTCGGCGACTCGGGGTCGCTGACGGTTACGCTGAAGGAGCAAATGGCGCTATTGCCCGAGGGGTCGGTGGCGGTGCAGTTGACAATCGTCGTGCCTTTCGGGAAAGCCGAACCGGCGGGCGGGGAGCAGGTGACATTGGCATTCCCGGAGTTGTCGGTCGCAGTGACGCTGTAGTTCACGACCGCGGCGCACTGGCCGGGGTCGGTGCGCGTGACAATATCAGCGGGACAGGTAATTACCGGCAGCGTGCGATCCACGGCGACGGCAAAGGGCGTTCCGGTCAACTCGCTGACTCTGGGCGTGCTGGTGTTGTCAAAGACGACCGAGAAACGGCCACCGAAAGTGACGCCGCTCAGAGAAAGGTCCATAGTGTCTTTTAGCGGAGCCGCGCCACCGCTGCCAAAGACGCGCTGCCAACTGTTATCGCTGGCCAGGTAGAGCAGTACCAGATTCACCTCGGCGGCGCCGGTAATTGAGGCGGCATAGTAAAAATCCGCAGTCAAGACGCTGTCAGCGCCCGCCCCGGTGACCTTGATATCCACGAAACCGCCGCCGGCGTCAAAGACGGTGCCCGCGCCGGGGTTGCCGGAATAATTTGCGGCGGTGACGGTCACGGGCTGGCTGCCGGATGAATTCGCAAGCTGGGCCGAGACGCCCGCCTGGTTCGCCGCCGCCGGCACGGTCGAGGCGGCGGCAATCGCGCCTGCGATGGCAAGCTGCGTTTCGGCAACGGTCACATTGTCGCCGACGAAAGTGAAAGGCTGCGGATTGGAAGGGAGGCCGTTGGCATTGACCACCGTAACGATGGCCACACCGATGTTCTCGTTGTTCAGCGCAATATCGCTCGCGGGGATCACAGCCGTTAACTGGGTCTGGCTGACGAAAGTGGTCGGCCGGGGAACGCCGTTCCAAAGCACCGTGGGGCTGGAAATGAAGTTCGTGCCGTTCACCGTCAGGGTGAAGTCGGGTCCGCCGGCGAAAATCAAAGCGGGTTCGAGTGAAGCAATCAGCGGCACGGCCTGCACCGTTACGGTGAAGGTACAGCTCGCGGTGTTCCCCATCGCGGCGCCGGCAAAGCTGGCGCGGCGAATACGGAAGTTGAACGTGTCTGAAAAGTAGAGGTTCCCAGCGGTGTCCAACGCCAGCCCGCCGGTGGTATTGATTTGCACCTGGTCGGCAGGAGCGCCATCGCCATTGAAGCCAATGCCGCCATTGTAAGACCCGACCACCGGCGTCACGATGCCGGAAACGGCGTCCACCCGGAAAATTTGCGAGTCATGGACAAAGAAGAAATTTCCGGCTGCATCTACAGCGAGATTTCCGTGTGGTGAAATAATGAACAGATTTGTCGCTCGAATGCCACCCGTTTGGTCGCACTCATTAAATCCATAACCTTTACCCGCGACCGTCGTGATGATGCCGGATTGAGCATCCACGCGGCGGATGCGGAAGTTGCCCGAGTCATTGATGAAGATATTGCCGGCGGGATCAACCGCAAGGCCCTCGGGGTCGAGCAAGCTGGCGTTCGTGGCCGCGCCACCATCTCCACTAAAGCCCCTGATGCCATTGCCCGCTACCGTCGAAATGATTCCTGTCTGGGCATTGATCTTGCGGACCACGCCGTTGAATACATCAACGAGCAATAGGCTGTCGGTACCATCCAGCGCCAAACCCATCACTTGGCCAATGCTGGCATTGATAGCCAGCCCGCCGTCGCCGTTGTAGTTCAGGCTGCCGTTTCCCGCGAACACGCTGATCGTTCCGGCGGCCACGTCCACGCGCAGAATTCGTCCACGGATGGAAATGAACAGGTTTCCCGAATTGTCCACTGCGACCGCCGCGGGAAAAGGAACTCCGGCGCTCGTCGCTGCGCCGCCCAGTCCGCTCAAACTGGCACCGCCATTGCCCGCCACGGTGGTGATCACGCCGGAAGCCGCATCCACTCGCCGCACCCGGTTATTCTCCGAGTCCGCGATGAAAACGTTTCCCGCAACGTCCACCGCAACCGGATTATATGCCAAACTGAAGCTGGCGTTGGTGGCGAGTCCGCCGTCTCCGCCATAGGCGCGCAGGCCGTTGCCGGCAATCGTCGTGACTATGCCGCCTGCGGTGTCCACTGCGGTGGCGGTGACGGTTGTGGTTCCAACGGGGAACACTGAACCGGGCGGCGGTGTGCAGGTGACAATCACATTGGAGCCATTATCCGTGGCAGTGGGCAGCGGGTACTGGACGACGGCCGAAGGTTGGCCGGGGGCCGCCGCGACCGCCACATCGGACGGACAAATAATGCTGGGCGGTTCCGTGTCTCTGACGATCACCTTGAACGAGCAACTCGAACTGTAAGGGACAGGGAGGTCCACCCGGCGAATGCGGTGGTTCGATTGATCCGCAATGAAAAGATTGCCGCTGCTGTTCAACGCGACCCCGTACGCACCGTTGAACAAGGCACTGCTGGCCGGGCCGCCATCGCCGCGGAAGCCAAACCCTGCATCGCTGATTGCGCCCGCCACCGTGCTGATGATCCCGGTGGCCGCCTCGACGCGGCGGATAAGGTGATTTCCGCTGTCTGCGGAGAACAGGTTGCCGGCGGCATCCATCGCCAGGCCGTTCGGAAAAGAAAGGCTGGCATTGATGGCCGGCCCACCATCGCCGCCATAGGTGTCTATCCCGTTGCCAGCGACTGTCGTGATGATGCCTGTTGTGCCATCCACCCGGCGAATCCGGTTGTTCCGCGAGTCACAAAAGAAGAGGTTTCCGGCGCTGTCCAGCATCAGGTCGGCAGCCACGTTCAACGTGGCGCTCGTAGCCGGGCCACCGTCCCCACCGAAACCGCCCCACCCGTTAACACCGGCTATTGTGCTGATGATTCCCGTGGCCGCATCAACACGGCGGATGAGGCTGAAGCCATAGCCGCAACTGAAGAAAAGATTGTCGTTGCTGTCCAGAGCAACTCCAACCGGCGGATAAATCCGTGCGCTCGTGGCCGGCCCGCCATCGCCGCTAAAGCCAGCGCTGCCTCCCATGCCTGCGAAGGTAGTGATGGTCCCACTTGCTGCCTCCACCTTGCGAATGCAAGAGTTCTGCTGGTCGGCGATGTAAACGTTGCCGTGGCTGTCCACGGCCACACTGTAAGGGTGGTAGAGTTGGGCGCTCGTGGCTGGCCCGCCGTCCCCGCTGAAACCTGCGGTTCCATTCCCGGCCACGGTGGAGAGGGTGCCGCTGGCCGCCTCCCATCGCCGGATGCGATTATTACTGAGATCAGCGATGAAAACATTGCCGGCGCTGTCCGTGGCCAGTCCGCGAGGGTAATTGAAACTGGCGCTGGCCGCCGGGCCGCCATCTCCGCCGAATCCCGCCGTCCCGTTACCCGCAATGGTCGTGATAATGCCCGGGGAGGTCTTGGTAGCCACGCAAGTAACGGTGTTGGCGCCTTTGGCGAAAATATAGGGTGCCACGCTGGGTGAGAATGTTTCACTGGCCCACCTGCAATCCGGCAAGGTGGCATTGGGCGTGGCGCAATTGATGGCAACCCCGGTGTCGCTAGAGGACACCAACGAAACGTAGTTGAAGTAGGCGTACGGCTGGCCTGGCTCCGTCGGCACCACGATGTCGCCGGGGCAATTAATTGTGGGCAGCAGATCGGCCGCCGTGGTCACCTGCAGAACAGACATGAGAAGCAAGATTGGTATTTTCATCTTTTTATTTCTTTCTGTTTCACGTGGCATACACCTGAACTTTGGTTCGTGTCGCTCTCATGGCTTGCTGGCGCTTAAACGACGCGGTTGCAGAAACCTTACAGGAAAGATTCCGACGGCCAGATTCATGCCTGTGTACGAAATCGCCCGATCCGGGGCAAAGGCGTCGCTGAATTGACACTGCTTTCATGATCCTTCCGTTTGGGCTTCCACAGATGAACCGGGCCGAGGAAGGCGGGTCTTTCAGAAAAGTGAAATTATTTGAGAAAGCAGAAGCCGGAGGTAGAAGATCTTGGATCAGAGGTCGGCAGCCGCTTGGTGGTGTTCACCATTCTTTTGAAAACTCTTCTGGCCTTTGAGTTTGTTTAATTTCTTCCGCATTTGGTGACGGGTGCGCTATTCCGCGCACCTCACCAAGCAAAGCTCTCAAGCGGTCAAGCAATCGCGAGCGTCATGATCATTTCGTCTCGGCGTGATTCTCAAACTCGAAGAGCAAAGTCGGCCGTCCGCTGGGCACGGTTTTAGGAACGAGGTGGCGGAAGAGCTCGGGTTGCGCGCGCTGGTCCAGCAGTCCCTCACGCACAAAATCGACGAGCCAGCCAAACTCGTCATCCCTCAACGAAATCGGCGTAGCCAGCAGCGGATCAACTCGCGCCAGGACTGGTTCGATCGGTCCGCGCAACACCGTCAGGTCGGCAGCGACACCGGCGCGGACCGGATCGTAATTGCGGGCCGATGCAAACACGTCCAAATGATGGCGCACGGCATCCTCCAGACGCGTGAAGCAGCCGTTGTGGAAAAAGGCCGGTTGCAAGGCGGCATTGCGCAGCGGCGAGGTGCGAAACATGTACCGATCGTTGGGGTCACCGGTGATCTGTTCCAGGCCAAAGTCTTCATCCTGACCGGGCCCGTCAAAAGTCAGGTTGCCGAGGAGGGGCGCGATTTGCGGCACACCGATCACGTGCCGGTTGAAGTCACTGAACATCTCGTTGGAAGGTCCGGACACGGCATGGCATTCCACACAGCGGCCCTTGCCAAAGAAAATTAGTGCGCCTTTCTTTTGCCCCGCCTTGAGCGCGCCTCTGATGCCGCGCGCGTATTGATCAATGGGAGCGTCGGCCCGAATCAGCGTAAACTCAAACTCCGCAATCACCTGCCCAAACATATCAAAGGTAATGGGCGCGCCTTGGGCAACTTCCGGGAAGAGTTCACCGAAGAACTGGCGGTACGCCGCCGTGTCGTTGAGTCTCCGCAATACCTCCGCGCGGATGGCGTAGTTGTCTCCGGGAAAGTCAAACCCGGCCACTTCGATTCGTTCGGTCGGCGGAATGAACGCTTGGGCGACGAGCAGGTGCGGCAGGTAGGAAAGAGTCAATCCTTCCGGCGGCGGAAACTGGAATCCGGCGCTGTTGTCAAACGGATCGTCCGCGAGCGAGGCAAAGCGCGAGTTCCACATCAGGTTCGGATACAAGGCTGTGTTGATGGCCATCGGGGTGCGGCGTTGATTACGGGGTCCGGTGCGATCAGGTCCCACAATCCCATTATTATCGATGCCGATGGCGATGGATTGGGTATCACCAAATCCCCGCGTGGGCGAATGGCAGCCGCCACACGTGTTGTCGTTGTTCAGACCGCCGATGGTGTCGAACCAAAGCAACCGGCCCAGGTTGGCACGCGCGGGATCCACGGCGCGACCGAGACGCTGCTCGAAAGTGGAATCAACCTTTCCGGTAAAGCCCAGTTGTTTTAGCCGGGCGATTAGTTGGCGGTCCAGTTGGTCTTCATCCCGGGCAAGCGCGGACGATGATTGGAGCAACAACGCGCCGGCCAGGAGGACCGTGAAGAACAGACCACAGGGTTTGGCTAATCTAGTGGGAATAATCATAATAGGTTAGGGAATTGATTGAGGCGCCCCGCTGGCGCGTGTGTCAACGAGGCGGCCGCAATCGGTTGATATGTCAGGGAACTGGCGGGAAGAACGGTTCGTCATCGTCATCGTTCTCACTGAACTTCACACCCCCGCCTGAACCGCCCGGCGGCACAATGTATGGTTCACCGGCGACGATGGGACCTTGGATGCCGTATCGTAGCAAGGTGATCTCACCTGGGCCATTCGGATTCGCCAGGGGATCGCTTGACTCGAATTTGATCGTCAGCATGCTGGATTTACCGGCCTCCAACCAACCCACGAATGTGCTGGAGTGCCACGTGGCGTGGATGACGGGACCATTGGGGTGATCAAACGCGTTATACAGGGTGTAAGTCCCGCACGCAGAGACGACACCCAGCACGGGATCAAATGTCCCGCTACCGGTTATGCGGATGGACTCGAATTTGGGACTATTCTTGTTCAACGCAATGGGCGCGTTCACGATCCTGAAGCTCCAGGTCTGTGCCTGAGCCGCGGCCAGCGGACCGAGCAGGGCTGCGAGCAGCACCATACGCGAGAAGATGCCCAGGCACTTGCCTTTCGAGCGCATCAGTTCTCCAGTTTTGTTTGTGGTAGGATTTTTCATGATGTTCCTTTCTTTTTGTGCCAGGTGACAGGCACCCGGCTTTTCTGTTTTGGTTTTTTGTTTTACTTCCAGTTGGGCATCGCCTTCAGCTTAAGACCCGACTGCTCGGCGGGTTCGGGCCATGACTAGCCACTGTCCAAACCCGCCTTCCCGCACACTCGGGCGGAAATCTTCGTTTGCCGTTTTTACAGAATTGGCTTTGCAATTTTTTGATCCATAGCTGGAAAGCGTTCGATCCAGTAGTTCATCCGCTCAGTCAGCCCAACTTCGCGAGCGAGACCCAAATGGGTTAATTGCCTTATGACTCTTAAACGAACCGCTTGAAGAATCCTTACGGAAAAGATTGCCGCCGGGCTTGAGACAGTGAGCTAAATCACCCGATCTGAGGCAAGTGTGCTGAATTGACGGTGCATTCATGATCATTTCATTTTGGCTTCTGGAGATGAACCGGGTCGGAAGACGAAGGTCTTTCAGAAAAGTGGAATTATTTTAGAAGACGAAAGCCGGAGGTCGGAAGTCAGAGATCAGAGGTCAGAAGATTGTTGAAAGAAATGGCACGGGTCTGGCGGTTAATCGGTAAATGACCGCGCAGCGAAGCGATCAGGTGGATAAGTCCAGTCGCAAAGAGCAATGACAAAAACATCCGTGCCGATCCGTGTCATCCGTGATTAACTCAATTATGCCGCGTGACGAATTGATTCCGACGCGCGCCAGCTTGCTGGAGCGCCTGAAGGATTTGGGCGATCAAACGAGTTGGAACGAGTTTTACCAGACTTACCGCGAACTCATCTACAGCGTGGCGCGCAAGGCTGGGTTGAACGAGACCGAAGCGGATGAAGTCGTCCAGGAGACGCTCATCTCGGTGGCGAAGAAAATGCCGGGGTTCGTTTACGATCCGGCGAAGGATTCCTTTAAGGGCTGGTTGCTGACAGTCACGCGCTGGCGTATTCTTGATCAACTGCAGAAACGGCGGGGGATGGGAGTTCAGAGCCTCCTTACGTCGGCTGCTACGCAGGAGCAAGGCACCCGCACGGCCACGATTGAACGCGTTCCGGACCCCGCGGGCCTCGACCTGACGGCCGTTTGGAACGCTGAATGGGAAAAGAATCTTCTACAGGCGGCATTGGCCCGCATCAAACGCCAGGTGCATCCGCAACATTACGAGATTTATCATCTGCACGTCGTTCTGGGAAAGGCGGTGCGGGAAGTCGCTCAAACGCTCGGCGTGAATTCCGCGCAGGTTTACCTGGCCAAACATCGCGTCGGAAGGCTGCTCAACAAGGAGATCAAGAAGTTGGAGAAGCAGTTTGTCTGACTTGAACTCCTCCCGGTCTGGGTCGGCTGTTCGTAAGGTCGCCCACTCGTCTTCATTGGACCAAGCCGCATTCCTCTCTTTTCTCGGCTTCGGTTTTCTGGTATTCGTCCAGCAAAACGAGAAAGACGCGACTATGCCCATTTACGAATTTGCCTGTCCCAAATGCCGGGTCATCTTCAACTTCCTGTCGAAGCGGACCAATCCCGAGCGCTCCCCGGCCTGTCCCAAGTGCGGCCACAAGAAGCTGGCCAAACAAATGAGCCGCTTCGCCGCGCCGCGCCGCGCCAAAGAACCGGCGGCCAAAGGCGACATTGACGACGGCAACGAACCGCCGATGCCCGATTTCGATGACCCGCGAATCGCCCGCGCCATGAGCGAGATGGAACGCGACATGGAGAGTCTCGATGAAAACAATCCCAGGCACATGGCGCACATGATGCGCAAAATGAAGGACCTTATGCCGGCTGGCACGATGCCCAAGGAAATGGACATCGCCATCAAGCGCCTCGAAGCGGGCGAAGATCCGGAAAAGATCGAAGCGGACATGGGCGACTTGCTTGGCGATTTGATGGGCGGCGAAGCAGGTGGAGCGGGCACGGGCGCCGGTTACACACACGACAGCGGACTGTATGATTATTGAAACAGCCTCACGTTTCAGAGAACATCAACAACACTCCACCAGTTGAGCGCGTCGAATTCAGCCGAGGCTACCTGTTCAACTCCGTGCGCGGCTTGGTCATGGTGTCGCCGAGTGCATAGCGGATGATGGCCAGCAATTCCTCAGGATCGTAGGGCTTGTCGAACAGGCCGGCCGCGCGCAGGTTCATGGCGACTTCCCGCAACTGCGGGTCCTTGTCGGCGGTGACGAAGATAATTGGCGTGTGCCGCGTCTCCGGACGGCTGAACAATTTTTTGGCCAACGCCAGCCCGCTGCCTTCCGGCAACGAAATATCCAACAGAATCAGGGCCGGGTTGTTTTCGATGACCATGAAAGCGCCGTTGACGGCGTCACGCGCAATCAACACTTCATAATCGTTGGCTTCGAGGCGGGTGACCAGTGAAGCCGTGCTCTTCGGATCGTCTTCGATGATGATGATCGTTTTCATGGCTGAGTTTCCGTTTGAAGGTTTTTGGCGTTCGGCTGTCGGGCTCCCAAGTCGATTGGCAAAACATGAACCTGTCGCGACGGTCAACCAATCATCCCACAGAACAGCCCGGATTTGTTATGTGCCGGCAAGATTTCTGATTTCTCGATTATCAGCAACTATTCGTTTTACTGAATTGGATATTGAACCCTTTGCTGGAAAAGGCAAGCCCAATGGCGATTTGCGTTTGCAGCTCTCAAGAACTGGCGCTGGTGTAGTGCCGGACGGAAAACCGCCAGCCCATTTCCGACACCGCGAAGCACACCGCGCTCATGGTCACCAACAACAGCATGTCCACCGGCGAACTCAATCGCTGCACCAGCAACTTCACCGGCACATTCGAGACGAGCAGCATCGGAATAACGAACGTGAACACCGCCTTGAACCAGCCGCGAAACGCCGCGTCTGGCATCCGCGCGATGTTGAACAGACTGTAGTAGCCCCAGACGATACCCTGCGCGCGCACCGTCCAGAAGCTCACACTGGACAGCAAAAACATCAGCGAGTAGTGAATGAGAATGCCCGCGCCCGTCAGCAAAACAAATCCGCCGATCTGCCAGACGCCGGGAACCAAATGGAGTTGCCGGAGCGCATACACCATGACCGTCAACGCCGTCCCCGCGTTCACAATCCCGCCCAGGTCCACCTGCCGCAGCGAGATGATGAACCGCGAGTTGATTGGCAGCAACAGCATGAAATCGAGCTTGCCGACGCGGATCAGTTCGGAAAGCTGGGTGCAGTTGGTGAGAAAAAAAGTCTGAAAGATTTGCTGGATGAAATGACTTGCGCCGACCAGAAGCACCACCTCCCACTTGGTCCAGTCACCGATGTTCTCGGTATGCTGATAGATCACCACAATGAAGGAAACCTGCAAGGCAAACCAGAGCAACTCGACCACGATCCACATCAGGAAGTTGCTTTTGAAACCCATCTCCCGCGCCACGGAATTTTTCAGGAGCGCAGCGTAGATGGAGAGGTAACGCGTGAAACGTGAAGCGTGATGGGCGGTGTACGTTTCGGATTTCGGATTTCGGTTTTCAGATTTCATCGACTCAGCCTCCCACCGCGCTGTATTTTGTGATGCCACGGCGCCAGACAAACCGTGCCAACAGATAAGCCGCCGCAACCCAGCACGCCTGCAGGCACAATCCTTGATACAGCGCGTCCCCCGCGGTGCGACCCAGGTAAATGTTCACCGGCAAAAACAGTTGGTAGGGAAAAGGCGTGAAATAAAGGACCTTCAACAGCGCCGGAGGCAAAATATCCAGCGGGAACAAATGTCCGCCCGCGATGTATTCAAAGGCGAACACCATGATGATGAAGCTCGAAACCTCCAACACCCAGAACGCCAGCAACGCCAGCGTGTAGGAAAGAAAGAATTGAATCAACGCCGCCATCAAAATCGAAAGCAGAAACCAGCCCCACACCGCGCCGTCGGCCGGCAGCACAAAATTGGTTCGCTGAATCAGGATAAACAACGTCACCGGCACGAACGCCACCGCCGTATAGATCAAACGCCCCGCCCCGAACAAACAAAGTCGATACGTCAGATAATCAATCGGCTTCAATAAAAACTGGCTGATGTTGCCGTCCTTGATATCCGCCGCGATCTGCCAGTCGTCTTCGCTCACAGCCGTCAGGGCATCCACGATGGTGACGACCAGGTAATATGAAATCATCGGCGCGAGACTGTAGCCGGCGACGGTCGAACTCTTGCCCTCGAAAATGGCGCGCCACAGGGAAATCGTCGCGAAAAGCGGGATCAATCCAAACAAACTGCGGAACAGGAAATTCACCCGATACGTCAGCGTGTTCTGAATGCCGATGTTGACGACGTGCCAATATTTTTTCATGACCACCGCTTGAGGATCATCTTAAGCCGGCAGTCCGGAAAAACACCAGACCTGGATTTCCAATTCGCAAACAAACGGCGGCGGCGTGCGGGCGCTGATTTTATTTGCGGTGGGGCTCCAGCGTAACTAACGTTTATCCACGAAATGAAGATTGAACCAGGATTCGTCAAAGCGCGAACGTTATGAGCAAACCACCACTCAGCGCGACAGAACTGACCGACCTGACGGTGGGATTAAACCGCCTGGCCCGCAATCTCTGGTGGACGTGGAACCAGGAGGCGCAGGAAGTCTTTCAGGAACTTTCCGCGCGCGGCTGGCAGAATCTCTATCACAACGCCGTCGCCATCCTGCATGAGGTGTCTGATTACGAACTGCGCGTGCGGTTTCAGGACCCGGAATTTGCGCATCGCGTTCGCGACGTGCTCCAGGCTTTTGACGCCTATTTGAACGAAAAAGAAACCTGGGGCGGCCAACACGCGCCGGCACTGCGACAGAATCCCGTGGCCTACTTCAGCATGGAGTTTGGTTTCCATGAAACCTTGCCCATCGCCGCCGGGGGTCTTGGCATTCTCGCCGGCGACCATGCCAAATCCGCCAGCGATCTGGGCATCGGCTTTGTCGGCATCAGTCTGTTTTATCGCGAAGGTTATTTTCAACAAGCCTTCAACCAGGACAACTGGCAGACCGAATACTACACCCTGCTCAACCCGAAGAACCTGCCCATGGAACCGGTGCTCAACGCCAGGGGCGAACCCGTGGTATGCTCCATCCGCATCGCGATGAGCGAGGTTTATTTTCAGGCGTGGCGCGTCAACGTGGGGCGAAACGCGGTGTATCTGCTGGACTCCGACCGGCCGGAAAACGAGCAGCATTATCGCGACCTGACCTTGCGCGTTTACGGTGGCGACAGCTCCACGCGCATCATGCAGGAAATGTTGCTCGGCGTTGGTGGCGTCCGGCTTCTGCGCACGCTGGGCGTGCAACCCTCCGTCTTCCACATGAACGAGGGTCATGCGGCTTTCCTGACGCTGGAGTTGATGCGCGAAAAAATCGCCGCGGGCAGGAGTTTCGGCGAGGCGATGGCAGCGACCAAGGCCGAATGCCTTTTCACAACGCACACCCCGGTGGAAGCCGGCCACGACCGGTTCTCACTCGACCTGATGAATTACGTTGCGAACAAATCTGAATCGCAACTCAAACTTTCGCTCGAAGAATTGATGGCCCTTGGGCGGGTCCATCCCCAGGACAAGAACGAAGCCTTTTGCATGACGGTGCTGGCCTTGAAGATGTCGCGCGCGGCCAACGGCGTGAGCGAACTGCACGGTCGCGTCAGCCGGCAGATGTGGCACGCGCTTTTTCCGGACATGAAAGTGGAAGAAGTGCCCATCGGTCACATCACCAACGGCGTTCATTTGTTGGGTTGGATGAAGGGCACCGTGCGCCGTTTTTGGCGGCGCAAACTTAATTTCCTTTCAAGTCCCGACGAACCGCACTCTGCCAGCGGAGACACCACGACCCTTCTGCGCCACAAACCCGCCGTGCCGTGGGACGCCATGATTAACTCTCCGGAGTTCTGGGCCAAGATGGCCGACCCGAATTTTATTTCCGACGAGGAACTCTGGGCGTTGCGCTACAAACTACGCCGCGAGTTGATCGAATTCACCCGCCGCCGTTTGCTGCTGCAGGGCCAGCGCCTGACGCAGCGCGACTTCATCGCGTTCGATCAATTGCTGAATCCCGATGCGCTGACGATTGGTTTCGCCCGCCGTTTCGCCACCTACAAGCGCGCGCCCCTGATCTTCCAGCAATTCTCCAACATCGTGAAGCTCGTCCACGACAAACAGCAGCCCGTGCAATTCATTTACGCCGGCAAGGCCCATCCGCGGGACGACGACGGCAAGCGTTACATCCAACACATTGTTCATCTCTCCAAGCACAGCGAACTGGAAGACAGACTGGTGTTCATCGAGAACTATGACGTCCACGTTGGCCGGCAGATGATTTCCGGTTGCGATGTCTGGCTGAACAATCCGCGGCGGCCATTGGAAGCCTCCGGCACCAGCGGCATGAAGGCCGGCTGCCACGGTTGTCTGAACCTGAGCATTCTTGACGGTTGGTGGCGCGAGGGCTACGACGGCACGAACGGATTCGCCATCGGGGATGATTCCCACCCCGATTCCGTCGAGGAACAAGACCGTCGTGACAGCGAAAACCTCTACCGCGTGCTGACTGAAGAAGTGATTCCCACGTTTTACAACCGCGATGCCACCGGCATTCCGCGTCAATGGATTCAGAAAATCCGCCGCGCGATGGTGACGCTCGTTCCCCAATTCAACACCTGGCGCATGGTCCAGGAATACACCCAGAAGTATTACCTGCCGAAGTAGCTTTCCCTCTCACTCTTAATCGTAATCTTAATCTTGTCCACTGACAGAAATGCCGGAGAGATTAAGATTAAGAGAAAGATTAAGAACAAGAATCCAACGTGACTGCCGACATCAAATCGCAAACCCGCGAGGAACTGGAAGCACGGTTCAAAGCGTGGGGCCAACCCGCTTACCGCGTCGATCAAGTGCTGGAATGGCTCTACTGCCATCGCGTGACGAGTTGGGACGAGATGACCAATCTGCCCAAAGCTTTGCGCGATCAACTTCAGAAGGAATTCTCCTTTCACACACTCGAATTGACGCGCAAACAAGGTTCGCGCGACACCACGCAAAAATTTCTCTGGCAACTGCATAACCATTCGCTGGTCGAAAGCGTTTTGATCCCGGCCAACCCCGCGCTTTACGGAGACGCCAGTGACCGCCACACGCTCTGCGTCTCCACGCAAGTCGGCTGCGCCTACGGTTGCAAGTTCTGCGCGAGCGGACTCGACGGCTGGAAGCGTAATCTGGGCGTCGAGGAAATTGTCGATCAGGTGTTGGCGGTTGAGCGGTGGAACGCGGCGGAAATGCAAAATGCAAAATGCAAAATGCAAAATGAACAACCTGACATGCAACACGCAATTCCCATCACGCATCACGCATCACGCATCATCGACAACCTCGTCATCATGGGCATGGGCGAACCGCTGGCCAATTACGACAATCTCCTGAAGGCCCTGAAGATTCTGAACGCGCCGTGGGGCGGTGGAATTGGCGCTCGGAAAATTACGGTTTCCACCAGCGGCCTTGCGCCTCAAATCCGCAAGCTGGCCGACGAGCCATTGCAATTTCGGCTGGCCGTCTCCTTGCACGGCGCCACCGATGAAACGCGCAACAAAATCATGCCGGTCAATCGCAAATATCCATTGAGCGAACTAACTGCGGCTTGCGAGTTTTATCAGCAGAAAAAAGGGCGGATGATCACGCTGGAATATATCCTAATCGCCGGTGTGAACGACGGCTTGGATGAGGTCAGACCCCTGGCGCGACTTGCCCATCGCCTCAACGCCAAGGTCAATTTGATTCCTTACAACAAGGTCGAAGGTCTGCCGTGGGAGCGCCCGAGCGAACCGGTGCAGGAAGCCTTTCTTGCTGCGTTGGAGAAGCAAAAAGTCACCGCCACCTTGCGGCGCGAAAAAGGCCACGACATTGACGCGGCGTGCGGGCAATTGCGGCTGCAGACCGAGCGGGAACTGGCTTCGGCGTAGGACCGACGTGGCGCCTGTCTCCAGCTTCCAGAACTTCGCTCAGAATTTAGTGACGCCCGTTGGAGGTTGGAAACGGCGCGACCCACGCTGAGACTCAAGCATAGCCGTCCCCGATTACGGCTCCTCGGACGGCCCGGTGTAGCCACACACACCGGTACGGGGGGTGTTGAGGACCGGCAGCAACATTTCGTCCCCACATTCATGCTCCTTTGCGCACCTTTCGCAGAGCGCCCCGTCGCCTTCACATTCACATTGACCGCAGATTTGCGTGGCGGGTTTCTGGCAACGGGCACAGAGGATCTCGGGCGGTTCGTTGCGCGCCAGGAGGTGGATGCCGGCCTTGGGAAACGCGCTGGGGCGTTCGCCCAGCACGCGGAGTGAAAGTTCGGTGGTGGTGCCGAAATCGTATTCGTAGCTGAACTTCACCCCGGGCGCGAGCCGGGTCCCGACAGGTTCGCGCATGAGTTGTTCATCGTCTTCAATGTCGTCCCCAAAACCGCCTTGCATCAGGGCGGCGAACACTTGAGCAACGTTGCCCGAAGCGGGTAGGCAGACGCGCTTCCGCGGGAAATTGAAGGCGCTCATGTGACCGCAACACTCCAGCCAGATGGCGCGCAACACGCCGTCCAATTTGCCGAACGTGGCTTTGGCTGGCACCTCCAGGTGCAGCCAGTACTGCCGCGAGTAAGTCGCCTCGACGAAAACATGAAAACAAGGCGCCGGTTTGCGGGCCGCGGAGGGTGGGGTGGCGCGTTTGGCACAGTGCTTGAGATGCGTGCTCATCCGCGCCTTGTCGAGCAGCTCGCCGCTGAGCCGGCATTTTCCGGGTGAAGTGGTTTGAGGCATGATCGTTTTCATGTTGATGGTTTCTTTACCTGTGGTGACTGGCTGAATTCAAATCCGCTGGCGGCACCGGAACTTTCTGTCGGATAGTGAATCCCTGGCGTTCCAGTTCCCGAGTCTCGGTCGCGCTTCCAACGGCGAGAAAATCAAAGTTATCATTCCCGCAGCGAGCGCGGAGTTGGTTCAAGGCGCGAAGGCAGGTTTCAAAGGAATCGAATCTGCCCTGCACGTAGAACGGCTTGCCGTTCTTGCCGAAGGTGAAGGTGGCCGCAGAATCGGCGGCGCTGGTGCCGCCCAGCACGCGACACGCCTGCGCGTAATCCGGATGCGGCGCGAAGCCCAGATTCCGGGCATAAGCCACCGCCCCTTCCACCAACTTGCGGGCCGCTGGGGGATCGAGTGGTCTTCGGGTGTCGGGTTTCAGTATCCGGTCCAAAGTCGTGCGGCGGTATTCGACCTCGCTGCTTCGGGTGTAGAAGGCGTCTTTGACGCCGCGGCAATATACGTCTAACATGAATACGCCCGATTCGGCGTCGCCCGCTCGAAACCGGGTGAACAGCACGTACCCCAGACCGACTTCAAATAGGTTCTCGCTGACGAACGCTTCCGTGACCAGCTTCATAACGCGGCCCATCCTTGCGCAAGCCCGGCGGCAAGTCACGTCCGAATCATTTCCTGCGCGTTGAAGCAGTAGAAAGTCGTCTGTACGCTCCGCCGCGAAAAAGGTCACGACCTGGATGCCGCCTGCGGCCAGTTGCGGTTAAAAACAGAGCGTGAATTGTCCGGCATCATCTGATACAGTCACACCATGAAACGACGCCTGCCAGTGCAGCCTTTGCCGGTGCGCGCCGCTCGCATGCTCGCGCGGCTCAAATCGGTGCGTGGTTTGACGGACGCCGACAAATCAGTCAATGCGCTTGGCCTCGCCGCCACACTTGAAGAACGATGGAAACTCGCCGAAAACTTCATCCGGTCGCTCGGTTACTGGAAACCCTCGAAGCGGAAGAGATCCGGTTCATGCTGATCGGTTCATCCGGTCATTGGGCGTGATTGCCGGCCGTGTTCGGCACAGCATTTGTATTGAACGTTGCCTGAACGGTCTGGCCGGAGAGCACTTCGATTTCCAGTTTACGGCCATGGCTCCAACCATTTTTGAAGGGAATCAATTCCTGAACGCCGTGCCGACCCGGTGGCACCATCGGCAACACAAAGTGTCCGGTGGAATCCGGTTTGACGCGGAAGCCAGAAAAGGGGTCCACCCAGATTCCATCCTCGGGCGCGTGCGTGCCATGAAAGCTAAACGTCACTTCGTTCTGCGTGGACTGGTTGTTAATACCCGGCAGGTCGCCCTCAATCCGGCCCCAAGGCTGCAACTGTACGGTGGCACCGTCGGCCAATCCTTCAATGCTCACATCCGCATAGCCGGCTGAACTGGCAATGACCACCCGCCGAATCGGTTCGCTCGCGGGGACTTTAAATCGGCCTTGTTGGTCGGTCTTCTGCCGCGCACCGTCCGTGCGATTGTAGCTGACGTCGAAGCCACCCGGCACCAGGAGCAACGAATTGTTTTTGGCGAGTTCCGGCAATCCCACGTCGGCCCACGACGCCGGAGTGCCATCTGGATTGACCACGATGAGCTGTCGTGATTCCGCCGGTTGAAGCGCGATCTCCAATTGAACGGAGCGTTCGTCCGGTGCGATCAATCGGGAGACGTATGGCGCGTAACCGTCGGCCTCGAACTTCAGCAGGTAGCCGGAATTGGTCGCTTCGCACACGACGGCCTCGTCATATACGTGTCGAAAGGTGCCGCCTTCGAAAGTCGGATGGAACCGGTCGATGGTGCTCCAATAAGGTCCGCGCATCTCAGGCCGGCCGGTGACGATTTGGAACTTCGGAACCAGCTTGCCCGTGGTCGCGTCCCGGACCGTGCCGCTCACGGTCAGCACGGGAGGGAGTGTTACTTGCAGCTCCCGTTCGTCGGGCGGGACGTTCATGCCGCAAACGTTCATGTATCCATCTGCCCAGACCCCAAGATTCAGATCCATATCTGGCACATGCGGCATCAACACCTTTCCGTCAGCATCCGTTTTCGTGTCTAAGGCAAACTGGGGAACTCGGTCCCGCCTCGAACCGGAACGTTCGAGGGCCGGACTCACCCCTACACCAGCACCGGCTACGGGTAAACCTTCGCGATCAATCACTTTCACGAGGAGAGATTTGCCCCGGCTCAACACGATGCGGACAGGCTCGGCGGCATCAACGTCCGCTTCGGCTCCGGTGGCAGCGAAGCCATTGGCTTCAACAGTTATTATCGCCTTGCCGCGCGCGCAACCTCGCACCTCGAAGGAGCCATCCGCCGCAGTCTCGAGCTTTTTCGAGTCGCTATAGTAGAGCTTCCCGATGAGGACCTTGGCTTTGTTCACCGGGTTTCCATCAGGATCAACCACCAAACCCCGGACAGTGCCGGCCGCGCCCAAATGCAAGACCAAGGTGCCTTCGCGCATTTGACGCTCGGTCTCCGCGTCAGTCGCGACGCGGATTGCCAGTGACTCCGCATGGTCAGGATGACTGGCAAACACACGCAACTGGCGAACTAATTCGGGAGCGACACGTTCAGTGTGCCAGCGGCCGCCGGCATCGGTGCTGACCTTTACCCAAGCGGTGTGAGTTTCTGGACGCGGTGCATCGATCGGATTGTCGGCCCAGTGCATTGTGACTTGCGCGCCACTGACGGGCCACCCTTCTGCGTCCACCACCGAGCCGCCAAGCGAAACCGGTGCGGTCAACCGAAGGACATATTCCCGCGGAATCACTTCCCCGCGGTCTGTCCGCCACGCGAGCCGCGTATCGGCAAAACCTTCGCTCGTGATACGAATTTCAAGGCTCATCGTGTTAGTCGGCAGCACGATTTGGACGGAGCCGTTTCGATCCGAGCGGAATTTCGTGTTGTTGGAATCTTTGCCCACTAAAACGTCACAGGATACATCAACGCCCGATACCGGCTGGCCACCGCCTGCGGCGACGATCAAGAGATGAAGTTTGTTTTGGTCCAGGGGCGGTGCTGGCTCAAGTTCACCCGTTGCGCCAGAAACCGAATCGTTGCTTGAAAGTTGGGACGCCAGCACAGTGTCGCTGGTTCCATTTTCATCCGGTGATGAGGGTATGCCGGGCTTCGGTTCGGCAAACTGCCACCACACCAGGGCACACACCAGGAGCATCGCAACGCCAGCGCCGACGGCCAGTTTGATTTTCATTGAGGCCCATAACGCAGCGCGCCAAGCGACGACTCCGCCGACTTCGGCAGCAGCGGTTACGGCCAGGCAAACGCGTTGAGCCAGGTCTGCTGGTGTCGAAGCGACGGCTTGGTTGACGAGCATTGTGGCCAGGGCAGCGCCCGTTGAATTTACGCCGCGTTTAATCAGCGCCGCGCGCAATTTGTCGAGAGCCCGCTCGACCCTCATTCGCGCCGCATTTTCTTTTAGGCCAAGTTGCAGGCCGATTTCCGCGAACGGTCGCCGCTCGAAGTAACGCCAGAGAACCGCTTCCCGGTCGGTTTCATTCAGTTCGTGCATCGCGTCATCCAGGATCGGATGCAGGGCCGACCAATCAGGTTCGGCTTCGTCGGCACGTTGGAGTTCGTTCATGGTGTGGGCGGTTAGCTCGCGAACGAGACGGCGCTGCGCGGCGCGGCGGGCATTGGCGGTAAGGTAGCGCGTGCTGGTGTAGAGCCAGCCGCTGAGGGACGAGTGCCGGGTCAATCGTGCCGCCTTTCTGGCCAGATCGAGGAACACGGCCTGCGCGACATCCTGGGCCGCATGAACGTCGCCGTTTATCTGTCGCAGAGCGGACGAATAAACCAGATCAAGGTGCCTCCGCACAAGTTCTGCGAAGGCGGCTTCGGACCGGTCGCGCACGTAACGCCGGAGCAGTTCGCTATCATTAGGTGTCATCTCATTGTATAACAACCACCCACGGACAAATCGCACAAGGTTGGTCTCAAATTGCCTTTGGCCACCCCTGAGCCAAAACCGAATCTACCGTGCGCCAAGTTCACTACAAGTCGCCAATTCGGGCCGTAGACAACCACGCTGAGTATTTCGTGGTTTCTTGTTTTGCATTTTTAATTCTTAATGGTCATGTGATCGCCCTGATTGATTACGGTTCCGGCAACTTGCGGAGCGCGCAAAAGGCCCTCTTGAAAGTGGGCGCGAACGTGCGCGTCGTCCGGCAACCGGCGGAAATGGCGGACGCCCGCGCCGTCGTCTTGCCCGGCGTCGGGGCGTTTGATGATTGCGTAAACGCCTTGCAAAAGCAGGGCTTGCTGGAAGGCGTGCGAAAATTCATCCAGACTGGACGACCCTTCCTCGGCATCTGCGTCGGTTATCAGGCGTTGTTCGAGCGCAGCGAGGAGTTCAACAGTTGCGCCGCCGGGTTGGGGATTTTCCAAGGCAAAGTCGTTCGCTTTGCCGAAAAGCCAGGCTTGAAGATTCCGCAGATTGGCTGGAATCAAATTGAACTCGTGCAATCGAACTGTCCACTCTTTCGCAACATTCCGAGCGGCAGTTACGTTTACTTCGTTCACAGTTTCTTCCCGCTGCCGGCTGATCCCTCCATCGTCGCAAGCCGGACAACCTATGGCGAGACGTTCGCCTCCGCCATCTGGCGTGACAATATATTCGCCACGCAGTTTCACCCGGAGAAAAGTCAGAAAGTGGGATTGCAGTTGCTGAAGAATTTTGTGGAGCTGGCGGCTTGATCGAACCCCGTGGACGCTGCACTGCCGGCAGAATCTCACAACCGGCACTTGTGCCCCGGTGGTTGGTTTGTTAATTTCTTGCCGTCACTTGAAGGCATGACAGAATCGTTCATCGACAATTGAAATTAACAAACAACCGTTAACCAAGGAAAATTATGGCACACGAACTACCTCCTCTTCCCTATCCCAAAGACGCACTCGAACCACACATTGATGCCGCGACGATGGAAATCCACCACGGAAAACATCACAACGCCTACGTCACCAATCTCAACAAAGCCATCGCCGGCAACGCTGCGCTCGAAGCCAAGTCGGTTGACGCGCTCATCCGCGACCTGGCGTCAGTTCCCGACAACATCCGCGGTCCGGTGCGCAACAACGGCGGCGGACATTACAATCACTCAATGTTCTGGAAACTCATGGGGCCAAAAGCCGGCGGTGCGCCCAGCGGCAAACTCGCCGAGGACATCAAAGCCACGTTCGGAAGTTTCGACGTGTTCAAGGAAAAATTTGAAGGAGCGGGCGTGGGCCGTTTCGGTAGCGGCTGGGTCTGGCTCGTGGTGAATGGCGGCAAGCTGGAAATTGTTTCCACCGCCAACCAGGACAATCCCATCATGGGCAAGGCCATCGCCGGTTGTGAAGGCAAGCCGATTCTCGGCTGCGATGTTTGGGAGCACGCCTACTACCTCAAATACCAGAACCGCCGGCCCGATTACCTGAAAGCCTGGTGGAACGTGGTCAACTGGGCCGAAGTGGCGAAGAATTACTAAGCGACGCAAGAACAAGTCGTCCGCGACTGAATCGAACAAGCACGCCGATAGTTTGGGCGTGCTTTTTTTTGGTGGCTCAAGGCGCGAAAGCAAAGCAGGTCACGGTTTTGCCTTGCCGCTGAATTTGATTTTCAAAAACTGCGGCCAATAAATGCGTGCGTCGTTTGCCAGCTCCCAAAAATCTGTTGAGCCGGTGGCGTAGGTCACGATCAACTCGTCAGGCGATGTTGCAAGCTCCGGATGCGCTTTGGCCGCGTAACAAATAATTTTGCCGCCCCAACCCGCCTCCGGACATTGATAGACCGTGACTGGATCGCCCCACGGCCCAAACGGTTTGTCGGACAATCGGGCCAGAATCGTTGGCGAGAGGCCGTTCTCGGTGTAGATCAAAATGTATTTCCCCAAACTCGGCTGATAGGAGACGGAGTATTCGTTGGCGATGCCCGGACAAAGCAGAGCGGCTTTGGTGTGGCCCGCCACCCAATTCGTACCGTCAAAAAACCTCCATTGAGCGAACTCGTCCACGTTGTCCGTCGGCACGCGTGCCAGAATCATCGACTTGCCTTTGCCCTTCGGTTCAGCAGTTCCATAGATATAAGCGAACCCACCGTCCTGAAACACCGCCGAGCCGAACAATCGCGTCTCCTCTGCCGAAAAGGTTTCGTGCGGAATGCGCTTTTGGGTGATGCGCCATTTCGCCGGTGTGTCGAAGGGATTGACCACGTGCCCGAGCCACGTGCCGATGTGCGTGAAATCAAAAACTGAATTTCCACCGGATCGTTCGATTTGCATCAGGAATAGAAACAGGCCGCGTTTAGTAAGCACCCCGTCGTACAGCCAGAACCACCCGTGACCATCGACCGGCGTGATCAACGCCGCGGGTTTGTCGTCAACCGACTTTCCGTAGAAGAACTGGACCGTGGCTCGCGCGGGGTCTTTGCCGTGTTGCAACGCTACCGAATTATTGATCATTCGCGCGTTGACCCGTATTCCATCGCGCACTTCGCCAATGAAGGTGTCACTGAAAAGCCAGAGGGTGGTGTCATTGGTCAGCGCCACGGAATAATCGCCGTCCGCGCCAATCCAACCGCTTCGTGTGTGAAAAAGTTTGTTGAATGGGGCGAAGGGTGTAACCGACCAATCTGCCGCGAACAATCCGGTCGAACGGAAAGTCAGGGCAGCAATAACTCCGAAGAAACACATTCGCCTGATCATCACGCGAAAGCCTCGGACAAATTTCCTTTCAGCGCGACAACAAATGCGAACTCGAAAATCTCCGTGCCGCTTCCCATCCTTGCATTGCCTGCTTACGCGTTTCGCCCCAACGGTAGCCACCAAGCAAACCGCTCTTGCGGATGACTCGGTGACACGGGATGAGATAAGCGATGGGATTGCTCCCAACCGCGCTGCCAATCGCCCGCGAGGACTGTCTCGCCCCGATAAATCCGCCAATCCTTTCATACGAGATCAGCGCACCGGCAGGAATTTTCAACAGCGCCTGCCAGACCTTGATTTGAAAATTTGTGCCCAGCAGCAGCAAGCTGAACGGTGATTGTTTCCCGTCTTCCAAGCCCGAGAATATTTTCCTGGCCACCGATTCCGTAAGATCAGGACGCCGCGCAAAGGTCGCGCCCGCCCAATGCCGCTTCATTTCGATGATCGCTTCCGCGCTTGAATTGCCACAAACAAAACCGAGCCAGCACACACCGCGTTCCGTGACGCCCAGCAGGCAGTCCCCGAAGTGAGTCGCGTGCAGGCCAAAGTTGATGCGGATGCCGTCGCCGCGCGACTTGAATTCGCCGGGCGTGACGGCTTCCACCGAGACAAACAAATCATGCAATCGGCCCGGACTCGAGAGGCCGGAGTCAAATGTCGCTTCCAGCACTGGCTTTGATTCCGCGAGTTGCTGCTTGGCGTGTTCAACCGTCAGGAATTGGAGAAAGCGTTTGGGACTGATCCCGGCCCAACGCGTAAAGAGCCGTTGAAAATGGAATTCGCTCAGGTGCGCTGCGCGGGCGACGGCGGCCAGGTCAGGCTGTTCCAGATAGTGAACTTGCAAATAGGCAATCGCCTTTTCTATTCGGTGGTAATCCAGCGATTGTTGTTTCGCTGGTTCAGATTCAATCGTTATCAACGATGTATTCATGCGAGCAAAATACTTCTCGAATCAGTTCTCGCCCACCCGATTCTTGCTGAGTTGGTGTAAGTAAGCGAAACCGCTGTTACGTTTAGAAATGTCAACGTTTGCGAATGGGTGGTCATCGGCGTCAGAAAGCACTGCCGCGCTCGAACTGGCAGTCGAGCAGATTTATGCACTTGAGATGTGCAAAGTTACGGTGGTGGATCTTTGCGCAACAATGCCTCGAAACCGGCTTGCTCAAAGTGGATGTCATAAGCCAAAGCCCGGCTGATGCCGCGCTCCTGCATGACCTGGAAGGAAATGCAGTCGGTCAACGACCATTCCTTGTCGGGCCGGCTGCTGTGAAATTGCATGCCGGCTTGAAAAAGGGTGGGGCTGGCGTTCGCCAACGTGTAACCTGGATCGCTCATCACCATTTCCGCAATCCGACGCGCCCGCGGCCGATCGGGGCGTTTGGAGAGGCTGTTGATGACTTCGCAGAGGATGTATTCCGTGACGAGTAGCGGTTCGGACAACTGCTGCGCCCAGGCAGCAGCCCGTCTGTGCAGTGCATCGGTGGGCTGGGCCAACGCTAAAAGAAATCCGCTATCGACAAGGATCATGACCGCTTGGGCAGACCGTAAAGATAATGGTCGTGTTGCTGCGCACCGTCGGAGGGCCAGGTTGAATTCTCCGGCAATTCTTCAAGCGCATGGAGAAGCTTCACGAGAGGTTTTTCCTGGCTTGACATTCCCTTCAGCGGTTGGACCCGCACTTCCAAGGCACAGTTAAGCGGCAGGTTCACTGGCTCGTCAGGAACCAATACCTTGCCGTCGAAGTGAGCCTTCAGCTTTGTCATCACTGGATGACTCTAGCCATCAGAAACGAGTTTGGCGAATCATATTTGTAAATTGGTTATCGCCGCAGCTTTCCTGCGCCCAACTCTGAATCGAACGCCAAGACGCGACTGAAACGAAGTTCACAAGAATGTTTCTTTACTTACGAGCAGTTCTTTTCATCGTCCTCGAGTCGGCCAAATTGCGAGGCTAAACGCTACTTGGGCTTCAACTGCGGAAACAAAATCACATCACGGATGCTTTCCTGGCCGAGCAACATCATGCAAAGACGGTCGATTCCCATGCCCATGCCGCCGGCGGGCGGCATCCCGTGTTCCAACGCCACCAGAAAGTCTTCGTCGAGTTTTTGCCGTTCGCCGCCGGCCTGGTGTTCGAGTCGCTCGCGTTGCTCGATGGGATCGTTTTGCTCCGTGTACGCTGGCGCAATCTCCTGCCCGTTGATGCAGCACTCGAAGACCTCAACCGTGCTCGGATCTTCCGGCGAAACTTTTGCCAGCGGGATCAATTCCTTCGGCGCATGAGTGACAAATGTGGGATTGATGAGCGTCGGCTCGATGAGTTTCTCGAACACCGCCTGGGTGACCTCGAAGTCCTCATATTCCTTGCCGATCTCCGCGCCCAGTTTGATGGCGCGTTCGCGTCGTTCTTCCGGGGGAATCAGAAACCAATCCGCCTCCGCGAATTCACAAACGATGTCTTTGTATTTCACGCGACGCCACGGCGGGGTGAGGTCGATGGTCTTGATGACCTTTCCGTCCGCGTTCTTGTGGTCGATGATGAGCGTGTCAAGGACGGATTCCGCCACGTGACAGATCAATCCCTGCACCAGCTCCATCATGCTCTCATAATCGCCGTAGGCCTGGTAAAGCTCAAGCATCGTGAACTCGGGATTATGTTTGCGGGAAAGCCCTTCGTTGCGGAAGTTGCGGCCAATTTCAAACACTTTGTCCAGGCCGCCGACGAGCAGTCGCTTCAAGTAGAGTTCCAACGCGATGCGAAGATAAAAGTCGCAGCCAAGCGCGTGGTGATGCGTCTTGAACGGTTGCGCCGCCGCACCGCCGGGAATTGCCTGCATCATCGGCGTCTCGACTTCCACGTAACAACGCGCATGCAAAAAGCTGCGGATCTCGTGAATGATCTGGCTGCGCATCAGGAACACCTGTTTCACATCGTCGTTGGCCATCAGGTCGAGGTAGCGCTGGCGATAGCGGATTTCAGTGTCGGCCAGGCCGTGCCATTTCTCCGGCGGTGGACGCAGCGCCTTGGCCAGAACGACGAATGAAGTCAGCTTCACGGAAATCTCACCGGTCTTGGTGGTGAACATCGTCCCGCGCGCGCCGATGAAATCACCCAGGTCAAGTTGTTTGAAGATATCGAACTGCTCGTCGCCGAGCGCCTGTTTCTGCGCGTAAATCTGGATGCGGCCGCTCTGGTCTTTGAGGTCGATGAACTGGCTCTTGCCCATGTCGCGATTGGCCGTGATGCGTCCGGCGAGGGCAACCTCGCGGCCTTCAACATAGTGAGCACGGGCGTCGGCGCAGGTTTCGGTAGGAGAAAATTTATTGGCGAACGGGTTGACGCCCTTGGCACGCATCGCGGCAAGTTTGGCCTTGCGCTGCTCGATCAATGAGTTGGTTTCGTCCATAAACGTTATCTACGCACAGATGAAACATGGATGGAACAGAGATGTCCAAGGTTTTGCGCAGAGTTCCGTGTTCAATTTGCAGCGGGGCAAACCAAATGCTTGCCGGTTCGTCGCTTCTGCTTGTATGAAAGGCGGGTGAATCGTGACAGACAACTCCGACTGGGCGTGCTGGGTTCGGGCAAAGGCTCGAACTTCGTGGCCATTGCCGACGCCTGCGCCGCGGGGAGAATTCCCGCAGCGGTCGCGGTTGTATTGAGCGACGTCGCGGATGCGGGGATTCTGGAACGCGCCCGGGAACGGAAAATGCCCGCGCAATACATTCCACCTGGAAAATTTCGCACGAAGCTGGATGAGATCGCCGAACGAGCCTACGTCACAGCGTTGCAAGAAGCGGGAGCGGATTTGATCGTTCTCGCGGGCTTCATGCGTGTGCTCAAAGGCGATTTCCTGCGCGCGTTCGAGGGGCGCATCGTGAACATTCATCCGTCGTTGCTGCCATCGTTTCCCGGATTGGAAGCTTGGAAGCAGGCGCTGGATCACGGCGTGAAGGTGACCGGCTGCACGGTGCATCTCGTGGATGCCGGTGTGGATTGCGGACCGATCATCGCCCAGCAAACCGTGCCCGTGCTCGACGACGACACGCCGGAGACATTGCTTGAGCGGATCCACGGCGCGGAGCATGAGCTTTATCCCGCGGTCGTGGGTGGATTTGCGCGTGGGGAAATCGGAGTGCGAGACCGACGTGTGACCTGGCGCAAGAACCTCGGCGCGTGAAATCCAAAAAGAAAAAAGTCGCTTTGCCGCGTCGTAAATGGCAAATCAATCCGGCTACGCGGGTGAAGGATTCAGCGAAGAAGTATTCCCGCCCGCGCGCCAAAAGCTCGGAGCGCAGTTTGCTTTATGAAGAGTAAGTCCATTTTACGTTTTGGCTTGCCGAAAGGCAGCTTGCAAGAGGCCACCGTCGAAAAGATGGCCAAGGCGGGGTTCAACATCCATGTCAGCAGCCGTTCCTACGTTCCGTATGTCGATGATGACGAGTTGGAAATCCGGTTGATTCGCGCCCAGGAAATCAGCCGCTACGTGGAGCACGGTTATCTCGATTGCGGCATCACGGGCCACGATTGGATTGTGGAGAACAATTCCAAGGTGCACGAGGTCGGCGAGTTCCTGTTCAGTAAAGCAACACGGCAGCCGGCGCGCTGGGTCCTGGCCGTCCCGGAAAAGTCACGGATCAAATCGGTCAAGGATTTGAAAGGCAAACGCATCGCCACCGAAGTCGTCAACGTGACCCGGAAATATCTCCGCAAACACGGCGTCAAAGCCGAAGTGGAGTTCTCCTGGGGCGCGACCGAAATCAAGGCGCACGAATTGGTGGATGCGATCGTCGAGTTGACCGAGACCGGATCATCGCTGCGCGCCAACAATCTGCGGATTGTTGATACTCTGTTGACGTCCACGCCGCGACTGATTGCCAACCATGACGCTTGGAAAAATAAATGGAAGCGGCAGAAGATCGAAACCATGGCGCTCCTGCTCAAAGGTGCGTTGGAAGCCGAGGCGAAGGTTGGTCTGAAGATGAACATCGCGGAAAAGAATCTGACCAAGCTGTTGCAAGCACTCCCCGCGCTGCGGAATCCGACGGTGTCGCGGCTGAGTCAATCGAACTGGGTCGCCGTGGAGACGATCATCGACGAGCACATTGTGCGCGAGATCATCCCTCGCCTCAAGGCAGCGGGCGCCGAAGGAATCATTGAATATCCGTTGAACAAGGTGGTATATTAAACGGCAACAAAAACTATGGGATCACTCAAAAAACGCCGGAAGGCAAAGATCAACAAACATAAACGGCGCAAGAAGCTGCGTGCCAATCGGCACAAGAAGCGCACCTGGCAGCAGTAAACGCCTGCCCTGGCACACCTTGGTTCATACGCACCCGCCGATGCCGCTATCGGTTTGCGCGGGTGACGTTGTTTGTTAATGTACCCCATGTTGCAATGTCGTAAGTCATTGATCACGCTTCTCGCCATCGGCCAGACGCTATTGGCGGGATGTGGCACGGCCACGCATTCACCAAAAACTTCCACCCAGCCAGAAAACCGCGACAGACCATTCACACGAAAGAATGTCGCCGCATCTGGTGACCGCTCCACCCGCAATCTCGCGGAAGCCCACGCGCACTACGCGGCTGGCGTCATACACGATATCAATGATGAACCGGACCAGGCACTGGAGGAGTTTTACAAAGCAGCCATGGCCGATGTGGGCGATGAACGATTGGTGCTCGACCTTTCCCGCCGACTTCTGCAAGCCAAGAAGACGGACAAAGCACTGGAAGTTTTGACCAAGGCCACGGCGTTGCCCGGCGCTTCCGGAACCCTGTTCGCCCGCCTCGGCCTTGTTTATGCGCAACTCGACAAGAATGAAGCAGCCATCAGCGCCAATCAGGCCGCCATCAAGAAATCCCCGCGCGCCCTGGCCGGATACCAAAACCTTTTTGATGTGCAGATGAAAAGCGGCCAACACGCCGAGGCGCTGAAGACACTCGAACGCGCGGCGAAACAACCCGATACCGATGCCGTGTTTCTCCTCGGGCTGGTCGAGCTTTGCAACGGCTTTGGCCGCGCCGTGCCGGAAAAGAAGGACACCCTCAAGCCGCTCGAACTCGAGGTCTTGAACCGCGCCGCCAAACTCAACCCCGCCAACCCAAATCTGAGTTTGAAACTCGCGGATGGATTGAATCTGATGGGCGAGATTCGCAAAGCGACGGAGATTTATTTGCAGTTGCTGTCCAAGTACGGTGATTTCCCTCCGGTGCGCGACGAAATCCGCGCCAAGTTGACGGACATTTACCTGCGCGGGAGCAACCGCGAGCGGGCCGTCGAACAACTCGAAGCGATGGTGCGCGACGACCCCGCCAACGCGCAGGCCTACTATCATTTGGGAGGTCTGGCCTATGAGGAAAAGAAATTCGATCAGGCGGCCGAATACTTTGAGAAGACACTGCTCTTTCGCCCGGATATTCAACAGGCGTATTACGATCTGGCCGGCGTTCAAATCAATCTTAACAAGACCCAGGACGCGCTGGCGACCTTGGACAAGGCCCGGACCAAGTTTCCGGAGAATTTCGTGACCGAATTCTTGTCCGGCTTGGCTTACAACCGGCGGAAGGATTACGCTACGGCCATCAAGCATTTCACCGCGGCGGAAGTGATCGCTCGCGTCACCGACCCCAAACGATTGAACCAGGCTTTCTATTTCCAACTCGGCGCGGTGTACGAACGCAATGGCGATTACCAACAGGCCGAGACCTATTTTCAAAAATGCCTGGAGATGTCCCCCAACTTTGCCGAGGCGCTGAATTATCTCGGCTACATGTGGGCCGACCGGGGTGTCAAACTGGAGAAAGCCCATGAGCTGATTGAAAAGGCGGTCAAACTCGAACCCAAGAATGCCGCGTTCCTCGACAGCCTCGGTTGGGTGCTCTTCAAGTTGAACCAGCCGCAGCCCGCGCTTGAACAAATCCTCAAAGCCGTCGAGTTCGCGGAAGAGCCCGATGCCACGCTCTACGATCATCTGGGCGATATTTACACCGCGCTCAAGCAGCCGGAAAAGGCACGCGAAGCCTGGCACAAATCGCTCGCCATCGAGCCGAACGATCAAATCCAGAAGAAACTGGGACCGCCCGCCGCCAGATAAGACTACGCCCAGAGCACATTTGGCGACAATCCTCCCTTCCCTCATGGCCCTCCGATTTCAAAAACATTACACCCGCGAAGAAGCGCGCGAACTGTTGCCGAAGATTCGCCAGTGGCTGCAGCAGATCAATCATCTCCGCAAAAAACTGGATAAGTTTAGTCAACGCCTCGCCGGCATGGCGACCGAGGGTCAGGATTTGGGCGGCGAAACGGTCAACGAATCCATCCGGACCGCCACGGAAATCAGGGAGCTGTTGCTGGAATTTCAGAGACGCGAAATCATGATCAAGGACCTCGAGCGCGGGTTGATTGATTTCCCGTCGCTCATCGGCGGGCGCGAAGTTTTTCTGTGCTGGGAACAGGACGAAGAGGACATTGAATTCTGGCACGAAATCGATTCCGGCTACGCCGGGCGCGAGCGCTTGTAGCCAATTCAACGCGGCGCGTCAGTAACGCCAGTTGCGATAAACCTCATAAATGTCCACGCGGCCGCCGATGAAATAATCGTTCGCTGGCAGGTCGAATGTCCGCTTTGCGCGATCGTATGTCAGTGTTGTGGGCTTCTCCGGCTTGTTGGGATCATAAACTGCGAAGTGGATTTCGGTTTCCGTTTCCGTCGCATCGAACACCAGCAGGGCGTGATTGATGGTCAATTGCGGAAAGCGGACGATGTGGACGACCGGCGGACGGTTCTGTTTCAGCGCCTCCACCAACGCCTGCGCTGTCTTCGCCTGGTGCGCGCGGCTGAAGGGAAACACCATCCGCCAATGGCCGCGCTGAAAATAACTTTCCCACGCGCCGCCACATTCCGCCTTGAGCAATTTCTCCTGGGCCTGGCTGAACTCGCGCAAGTTTGCGTAGCCGGGAATCACCACCTTCTCGCTCTCTGTTGAATACCGGCGCGGGCTTTCTGAAATTACTCGGCGAATCAATCTTCGATACGTTGCTTCATCGGCTACGGGTTGCGCCGGATCGAAGCGCGCGTGTTGAAAGAATTGTCGTGCGGAACGGGCAACGACAAAACAGTGATGCGTGTAATCCGGCTTTGGTTCGCGCGGTTTGCTTCGCCACTTGCCGTTCGGATCGAAATAATATTCCCAGACCAGTTGATTGGCGTAGGCCAGCGTGTCCTGTTGAAAAACAAATGGCTTGTTGGTGACGGCTGAGGACGGGCGCGAGGAAGCGCAACCGCTCAACAGCGTCACCGATAACACCGATAGGGCTAAAGCTGGCAACAACAACCGCCGTCGTTGGGCCGCAGTCACTCTGTACTCCGCACTCCGCACTCCACACTTCATATATCCTGCTTGCCGTCGAAGCTATCGCTGCGTTACCAAACTGACAATGCTTTACGAACGCTGGCGACAAATCGCGCAGAAACACAGCAACGAACTCGCGTTGCACGACACCACCTCCAATCGCCGCTGGACTTTTACTCAACTCGCCGCCGAGGCGGAGCGTTGGAGTTCAAGCTTTAGCTTGTCCGGAGGCACGCTGAAGCGTGAACTCCAACCATCCGTCCAATTCCCGCAGGGTAACACCGCTGAATTCATCCTCGCCGTTCTGCGCGCCTGGCGTGAAAACAAAATTATCTGCCCACTCGACCTGGATCAGTCCGCCCCATCACTCGCAAGTCCTCCACCCGGCGGCGTCCATCTCAAAACCACTTCGGCTACGACCGGAGCGCCGCGCTTGATCGCTTTCACCGGCGAACAACTGGCAGCCGACGCGGACAACATCGTGGCCACGATGGGCCTTCGCGCCGACTGGCCCAATCTCGGCGTGATATCACTGGCGCATTCCTACGGCTTTTCCAATCTCGTTTTGCCGCTGTTGTTGCACGGCATTCCACTCATTCTGACCGACGGCGCAATGCCGGAAACCGTCCGGCGCGCGGCGAAAGATTTTGAATCCATAACGCTGGCGGCGGTTCCTGCACTTTGGCGGGCGTGGCATGATGCCAAGGCGATTCCGTCCAATGTCCGGCTGGCCATTTCCGCCGGCGCTCCGTTGCCGTTGCCGCTCGAACAGGCAGTGTTCGAGGTTGGCGAATTAAAAATCCACAACTTTTACGGCTCCAGTGAATGTGGCGGCATTGCCTATGATGCCACCAACATCCCGCGCACTGACGGCGCTTGCACCGGTGCGCCGATGCAAAACGTGCAACTGTCCGTTGGCGATGACGGCTGTCTCCAGGTACGCAGTGAAGCCGTTGGGCAGACCTACTGGCCGGAGCCGAACGCCGATCTGGCCAACGGTTGTTTCCGCACCAGCGACCTCGCGGAGATTTCCGGCGGACTCGTTTATCTGCGCGGACGCGCGGGCGACCAGATCAACGTTGCCGGTCGAAAAGTTTCGCCGGAGACAATTGAGCGGGCCTTGCTCAAGCACCCGCAGATTCTGGAATGCGTGGTATTCGGTGTGCCGAGCCGCAACGCGCAGCGGACGGAGGAAATCGTGGCGGTCATCGTGAGCCGGGAACGCGAGGAAAACCTGCGCCAGTTTGCATTGGAAACGCTGCCAGCCTGGCAAGCACCGCGTCAGTGGTGGTTTGTCGAAGCGGTGCAGACCAACCCGCGCGGCAAAGTGTCCCGCGCCGACTGGCGTTAGCGGTGGCTGGGAAAAATTGAATGAAACAACTGAAAACGATCAAATACAGAGTTGGCCGAACTGATCATCTTTGAAATCCTCTTGAAACCAACCCCAATCCGAGACCAAGAACTAAACAAACAAGGCCAAAGCCGACGTATCCTAGAAAAGTGACAACGATGACCCTTAACCAAGACCACGGCGCTCGACTGCGACGAGACCAAAACGCGACCACGCCGATGGCAACAACACAGGCAAGCAGAACGCTGGCAAGCATGATAAAAATCACCAAAATCCATCGGCCCTGTGCAATAGCTAGAATTCTGAGAATTCCTAGGATGAGAATGACTCCAGAAACTATAGAGGCTCGCACGACAGGGCTCTTCTGCTGAACAGTTGGGGATTCTCCCAGTGGCGGACGCACAGGGAGTCTCACCTCTGACAGTTCTTTTCCGTCAATTGTGCATGCTGTCGCTTCATCGGGGTAATCCTTCCCACACCAAGTGCACTTTTTCATAAGTCGGCCACGATATTACCTAATTAATTAGTGAACGGCGGATTTACAATCACGGGTTACAGATTCGACTCTGCGCTTGGGAAAATTCGCTGTCCAGAAAAAGTTGGCAACGCCGGAGGCGCGAAATCTTTGTAGAACCACGCAGCACAAATCACAAGCTCCGTAGGAGCGACATATTTCCGGATGATGCCGCTCCTACTACGGAGCTTGGTTTCCGGGGGCGTCATGGCTACAAAGATTCCGCGCCTACGGCGCTCTGTTTGACTTCATTCTCGTGAATTCGCCACATTCGCGGAGGATTTCTTTTCGTCGCCACCCAAAACCAGTTTCGCCTCCAACACGGTCTGGCTCTTCACGCACGCGGTGCCGTGCGCCTGGACCAAATTGGCGAGCTGTCCCACGACTCAGGCTTCGAGGCGGATGATTTCGCTGCCATCCCGTTCAAAAATTGACAATGGAAAGGTGGAGTGGGACAATCCCACCATGACAGTTACAGCGGATACCAAGAAGCGCGTGGTGTTGCCCACGGTGAATCCAGGAGACCGGTTTGACGTAAAGGTGAGAGGCCACGGCGGACTGTTACTCACGCGCCTTGAACCGGCGCGACCACGGGTGCGCGTGGTGCGGGAGCGGGGCACGGGCTTGCTGCTGGGAGTCAGTGAGCGCCAGATCACCTGGGCGGAAACGCGCAAGGCGATGGATGAATTTCCATGAGCTATCTCCTGGATGTTTCGGCGTTGGTGGCGCGGATTAGGTCGCGTCGATTTTAATTCTCTTCTCTTGTCTGGCGACCAAGACTCCGAACAGAAAAACGCAAATCCAGATAATCGCACCGATGGCATCCTTAATCCTCCAATCAGCGAAAAACCAGAAGACTTGGACGATGCTTCCGCAAAGGCCGAAAAGGATCCAACCAGAACTAAGTGAAACAATGCCCTTTGGAATGCAGCGCCATGCTTGGATCGCGGCCAGAATAAACATCAGTGGCACAATCGCAAAGAGAGCGTAAACGCCAAGCTCCTTGTAGAACCGTGGCGCACTTGCATGGTAGACCAGAAGGTCAGAAGCCAGCCATACGATGAAAGTGAGCCCCGATAGAGCAAGCAATCCACTGATCACCGCTGCTATCTTGACGATAATTTGCGGACGACGGAGTTGCATCTTACAAAGTGAGACTCTTAACTTAGTGTTGAACTGTAACTCAGCAGTCTCTTCTAGATCACAGATTCGACTTTGCCCTTTGGAAAATTTGCTGTCTAGCGATTTTCAGCCGCCGCTCAAAACCAAATCCGCCTGCAACACGGTCTGACCGTTCACGATTGCAGTAGCTTGCGCCTGGACCAAATTGGCGAGCCGTCCCACGACGCGGGCTTCGAGGCGGATGGTTTCGCCGGGGCGCGCGCTGCCGAGGATTTTCACGTTGCGGAGCGCGGTGAGTTTAAGCCCGGGCATCGCTGGAATTTGCGGATCGCTTTGCGCCACCGTGCCGGCGAGTTGCGCGGCGGCTTCCACCAGCAGCACGCCGGGGAACAGCGGTTGGCCGGGGAAATGTCCGCGCAGAAACGGCTCGTCGCCGCGCACCGTGTATTCACCAACACCCGACTTGCCTGGTTCAAATTCAAGCAAACGATCGACGAAGCGAAATTCCGGTCCGTGCGGCAGTGAGTCAAGCGGATCAGTCATCACAGCCTCCAGTTAAGTTGGAATCGCCTGCGCTCAAAGTTTTATCTTGGAGGTTCGCACCCTTGCGTCTGACCAAACGCCGCAGCGACGCGATTCAATGCTGCCACGGTAAAAATCATCGGATACAGTCGCTCGTAGTACCACAGCTTGGCGAAGTAGAATCCAATCGGTGACGCATTCAACCATTGTCCCGAGTCCACCCGCTCGATCAGCCAATCGACGCCGGAAACCACAGCGCATCTGACTTGTTCGACCGGAATCGTCAGGTTGAGTTGTGGCAAGTTCAAAAACCCGCACAGCGTTTCGACCGCCAGCGCCGTCTCCTCAACCGACGACGAAACACCCGCGCCTCCGCCCCATCCGCCGTCCTGGTTTTGCGCTTTCAGCAACCATTGCGCACCTTTGGTTGTGGCGTCGAAGGGAATGGTGCGGTTGCTCGCAGCCAGTTCCTGCAACGCCATCAGCACGCGCGACGTTCCGTAGGTTGGATTCTCATCATGCGGCAGTTGCTGATTGCCGAACCAAAGCGGCGACCAGGAGCCGTCCGCGCGTTGCGATTTGCCCAGGTATTTGACCGCCGAATCGATGGCTGCGTGGGTGCGTTTTTGAGTTTCATCCGGTAGTTGGTTGAGCCACACAAGCCACGCGCGCACCGCGTGCGCCGTCAAATCGGGACTGCTGCGATCAAACGGCAGCGCGCCCCAGCCGCGACAGAAGGTCGGGATTCCGCCGTCGCGATTCTGCAGGTTCAGCAGCCACGTCACACCGGCGACGGCGGCGGAACGAACGGCGGCGTCCGCTTCTCCCAATCGATGCAACGCCAGCAGTACGCCTGCGGTGTCGTCCGCGTCCGGCACACCGCCCGGCAAATCCGTCCACGCCCAGCCTCCCGGGGCGGCGTCGGTGTAGGGATGTTTGTATTGAAATTGTTGGGCCAGCAGCCAGTCGCGGATTTTTTTTTGTTCGCCGGCGGAAAGCTGGTTCGCTTGCTGGCCGAGCGCTTTCACGGAAAGGGTCGTGACCCATGTCGCCAGATTGGTGTCGATGGGCCAACTGCCGTCACGCCGCATTGACCGCGAGAGAAACTGAATTCCTTTGCGCGCCACCGGATGATTGATCTGACCCATCGCCGCGAGACTCATGGTGACGAAGCCCGTGAGGGGCGTGGCTTCGAGAAAACCGCCGTTGCCGGGTTGGAGATGAGTCAGCGCATTCAACGTTCGCTTGCGCGCCCGATCTCGCACAAGTCGAATGAGAGGATTGCGCGTCGGGTGATGGTGATGCCGGACTTGCCCGATGGCGATCAGCGCGGGCAAGGCGTAACTGACGACGGGCAGTTGCAACGCGCCGAACCAGCGGCGTGGTAGCGCCGCCAACTCGAAGGGCAATGATTTGACCCAACGCCATCCCTCCGCACCGCCCAATCGTCCGGCCAACGTGCACATCATCAGAATCGGCACGGAGAAAGTCCGGTCCTTGCCGTAACGCTTTTCGATGGCCGGCACGAGCGATGATGGTTCGAGGCTGCCCACCGTTTTTTTCAACCAGCCTTCGGCTTGGGCCACGACGGTGCGGAATTTTTCATCCGCGCCCGGCACCGAGCCAAACGCCGCCCAGCCCAAAGCGGTCGTGCTTAGATTGCTGAGGCTGCGGTCGGTGTCGCCCCAGCCGCCATCGGGATTGATGTGGCCGGCCAGCCACGTCAGCCCGCCGTCGATCAACCGCCTGTTCTTTGCTTCATCCTCCGGTGACTGCCGGCTGACAATCGAGAGCGCACAAACCGCGACAGCGGTGGACAAGGCGCTGCCGGACAGGTCGCCCACCCAATGTCCGCCCGGTCCGCGCGCGAGGAGCAACTTGTCGATTGCCTGCTTCAATGTCGCCTGCAATCGCGATTGAAAGTCGGAAGGACGGGCGTCCGCAGAGCTTTGTTCGGACGCGCCATCCCGCCTTGAACCTTTCAGGGATGGATTATGCGATTGTGCCGCCGCTTGAGCGCCCGGATTCATAAATCTTCAGTGCGGCGAGTTTATAAGGCTTGACCGCCGGTCGTCAAACCCGACTCTTTTAAGACGCGTATGGACACACAAATGGGCATCAATCAAATCCGCAAGGCGTGCAACACCATCTCCGTCGAGTTGATGAACATTCATCCCGCCGTTCCGTCGTTGGGCGAGAAGGAAACGCAGGACGAAATCTATAAGGCACTCTTTCAGTTGACCAAGGAAGTTGAAACGATCAAGAAACGCATCGCCAGGTTGGAAAAGAAGGACGACAGCACGCAGTTGTGAAAACATGGTCGCGCGCAGAACAATGCAGTTGGGGAGCGCGACAGGAGCGCGGAATTTATTCCGCTTCAACTTGATCGCGGCCAACTGGCGTCAAATACCAAACCGTGAACCACATCGAAGCGGACTGAAGTCCGCGCTCCCTTAAGCCGCGTCCCCTGTGCCTCTCCATTGAAATCAGCGCGCGTACACCTGCATCGTTGGCTTAGAACTTGCCCTCCGACAACGGGTGCGTATCGTAGCTGCCAAATTCACGAACCAAGCATCACAAGCGGCATGAGTCACACATGTTCCACCTCGATTCCTTCCCCTTGCCGACGCTGCCGGGCGTTTACCCTGATTGAATTGCTCGTGGTCATTGCCATCATCGCCATTCTCGCGGCCCTGCTTTTGCCCGCGTTGGCGAAGGCCAAGGAACGCGCACACCGCATCGGCTGCCTGAACAACCTCAAGCAAATGAGCCTGGGCAGTGTGTTGTATGCTGACGAAGACAAGAAGGGAGCATTATCGGACACAGAGTCGATTGGTGATGACGATTTGAACTGGCTTTACCCCAACTACATTTCGACTCTAAAAACCTTCATCTGTCCCAGCACCCAGCATTTCATTCGGACGAATCGTTTGTCTCCTGCAAAGCTGCTTGATCTGGCCGACAACGCCAAAGGCAAGAAGTTGCCTGGAACAAGCTACGAGGTGTTCGGCTATTTTCGAGGCGCAAAACCCACGCTCATCCAAAAAACGCAGAACTCTGTGCGAACCTATGCGCACTTGAACAATGCTTTCAGCCTGCGCGGTGTGATCGCCGGCCCCTCACGCGTCTGGTTGATTCTGGATGCCGACGATACCGCTTCAGGGGGAATTGGCAATTACCCGGAGCGAGGTGACAATCACGGCACGCTCGGCGGCAACGTCGCGTTTTGCGACGGCCACGCGGAGTTGGTGCGGCAACGGAATTACGTTTACAGCTTTGAAGTGTCTGAGGACAACAACCGCACCCAGCCGTGAACGCGGCGGCGAGCGCTACCCAACATCGTCGAGCCTCGAGCGACCCCGAGAGACTCAACGAGCCTTGGTTGACACACAGCAAGTCGTGAAATACAAAACGGTCAGGACAACCATGCGAGACCGCAGATTGCGGCCTAGTTAACAGTACTAGACGCAGTCACGCCATGATGCCAATACTGATCACATCGTTAATCACAGCACCGATTCTTGCGATCGGGACTTGGCTTCACCTGCGGCGGCGCAAGCTTTCGCCTCGAATCCGCATCTTGTTCATGTCGATCCTGTTTCTCTTCGTGTTAATTGCGGGTCCAGCCACTCTCCTGATGTGGCATCTCGAGCGAACCACGGAAGAAATCTTGTCCACGGGTAGCGGGGGTCGGCGGTTTTTCGGCCAGTTCCCTCTTTTGTGGTTGATAGCCGTAGTTTCGATTGGGACTCAGTGGCTTCGTCTTTGCCGGAAAGGAGGAAAGCTTGATAAAGACGGCTGACCAATCCATCCAATGCCACTGCTACCCGATCACGTGTGAGACGTGTTCCCTCATCACGCTTCTGATCAGTGTGGCGATTGTTTCCAGTTGCACCGCTGCGCCGCCGCGTGACCCACCAATTGCCAGCCAACCTCCAGCACGGGCGGACGCCTTCGCCGGTTCAAAAGCTGGCGAGGAGCGGGAGGTCAACAACATCAAGCTTTGCTGGTGTCCACCGGGGCGGTTTAGGATGGGCAGTCCTCGCGGCGAACTCGAGCGGCGTCCCGACGAAAACCAGGTTGACGTGACGCTGTCCAAAGGTTTTTGGATGAGCAAGTACGAGGTGACCCAAGGCCAGTGGAAGCGGGTCATTGGTAAGTTGCCCGGCCCACTCACCGCGGAGTTGCCGGAGGGGGACGATTTTCCAGTCGGCAATGTCAACTTTGCCGAGACGGAGGCGTTCTGCGGAAAATTGACTGAACTCGGCCATGCGTCCGGTGAGTTGCCGAAGAACTGGGGGTTTCGGTTGCCGACGGAGGCGCAATGGGAATACGCCTGCCGGGCTGGAACGACGACCGCCACTTCGTTCGGCGACAAGCTCAGCAGCAAACAGGCGAACTTCAAAGGCAAGCCGTACAACGGCGGCGAGCCGGGGCCATCGCTCGGTCGGGCGGCGAGAGTCGGCAGTTACCCTGCCAATGCCTGGGGGCTGCACGACATGCACGGCAACATTTACGAGTGGTGCCGGGATTGGTATCACAGGAGATTGCCGGGCGGGACGGACCCCGACTTGTATTCGGCGAAGTCCACGGCGACCAAGAGCGAACACGGCGATATTTCCCGGGTGCGCCGCGGCGGTTGCTGGGCCGACGAGGGTTGGCCGTGCCGGTCGGCTTTCCGGTTGCGATTCGAACCGGAGCGGCGCTACGACCACATCGGTTTTCGCGTCGTAGTTGTCCGGCGATGATGTGGTTTCGAAGGGTCGGCTTGACTTGGCACGTTTGCTGGCTTATTTAGAAAGCAAGCGAATGACGTTTTTCAGAAGAAGCCTCCCTCTTGTTACCCCGATCCTCGCGTTCTGCGGATCCGTTTGGTTCAGTGCTGCGCAACCCGCAGTGCCGGTAACCATCGGACAGAATTTCACCGGCACGACCGAGGACTCCAATAATCCAATTTTCCCTCCGGATTGCAGCGGTGCGATCGGGCCGCAATATTTCGTGGAGTTTATCAATGGCTCGTTCACCGTTTACAACAGGACCAACGGCCTGAGTGTGAAAAGAATTACGGACGTGAAATTCTGGTCGGATGCGGGAATCAACGCATCAGGCTATCCGGCGGTGAGCGACCCACGAGTCATTTATGATCCGATCTCCCAACGATGGTTTGCTACGCAGGTGAACGCCAATGCCAACGCCACCGATCCGACAATTTACGCCAATGACTTTTTGCTCGCCGTCTCTGCCAGCACCGACCCGAAAGGAGTCTGGTACGGCTTCCTGTTTCAGGCCGATCCGGACAACGGATATTTTGCCGACTTCCCGACACTCGGCGTGGACAGCAACGCCGTTTACGTCGCCGGCGATTTCTTCCACGGCGATACCAACGCCGTCGGGCCGGGGCTGGTGTCGATTCCCAAGGCGGATTTGCTCGCCGCCACCCCGACCATCGCCAACCGCACCTGGTTCGGTGTCATGGACTACGCCACGCGCGGCCAGGTGTTGCAACCGGCGATTTGCTTTGACGGCAGCGGCGGTGGCCGCGTGCTGGCGATGGGCGACATCGGCTCGGACAGCGACCTGCACTCGAACCTCGTCACCTTCGCCGTGCAAAACGCCGCGACGACAAACGCGACGCTGACGGCGTCCACCAGCATCACCGTCAGTCCGTATGTCGTGCCGTTCAACTACGACCTGGGGTACCCGCTGTTTAATCCAACGCAACCCGACGGTACTACTACATTGCAGGCCAACGATGCGCGGTTGAGCGCGAAGGTTTACGGTGTGAATGGTGTCCTTTTCGCTGTGCATAACACCGAACTCAACGACCGTATTGCCATTCGTTGGTATCGCATTAACGCCACCACGGGTGCGTTGCTGGAATCGGGCACGCTCGCCGACCCGGACCTGGATCTGTTCTTTCCGTCGATCGCCGCAAACTCAAGCGGCACGGTTGTCATCGCGTATAACGGATCGAGCGCGGGCACCTATGTCAGTTGTTACGCAAGCGCCGGCCAAACGATCAATGGTGTGACCACATTTGGTAATCGCATATTGCTCCAATCCGGCTTGGACAACTACCATGACCTCTTGGATATCTTTGCCCAATTGTTTGGGGAAGTGGTTGACAGCCGTTGGGGAGATTACAGCACGCTTTCGGTTGATCCCAACGACCCAAATCGCTTCTGGTCCATTCAAATGTATCCCCAGTCTTCAGATCCCGACACCGGCGCTGGCATCTGGTCCACGCAGATCACGGAACTGATTACGACGCCATTGGTTTCGCTGGCCATCGCGCCGTCAGGAACGAACATGACGGTCTCCTGGTCCACCGGATTCGCCGACTATCAGCTTCAGTCCGCGACCAATCTCTCGCCGCCGATCGCCTGGTCGGATGTGGCGCAGGCCCGACAGACCAATGGCAGTCAGTTGGTCGTCTTGCTGCCGGCTTCTGCTGGAAACCAATTTTTCCGTCTCAAGAAATAAAGGCGAAGGCTCTCCATGCAAAGTGTTGAGTTGCTGAATAACGGCAACTTCGAGCGTGCCGTGAGCCGCCAGTCCGGGCGCGGCACCCCAGCGCTCCATCACTCCCAAACTCCATTCCCGTTCCATGCTGATCGCGTTTAACAAACCTTACGGAGTCATTTCCCAATTCACGCGGGACGGCTCGACCAACCGCACGCTGGCCGAGTTTGGTTTTCCAGAAAATGTTTATCCCATTGGCCGGCTGGATGCGGATTCGGAAGGGTTGCTGTTGTTGAGTGACGAGTCGGAATTGAACGAGCGGCTCTTGCATCCGCGCCACGCCCACGAACGCGAGTACTGGGCGCAAGTCGAGCGCATTCCAACGCCGGAGGCTTTGCAGATGCTTCAGAAGGGAGTTGTGATTCAAGGCCGAAAGGCGTTGCCCTGCCGTGCGTGGCTGATCGACCCGCAGCCAATAGTGGTAGGAGACGACGTAAGGAGACTCAAACATGCCGAAGAGAAGTCAGAGCCTCCTCACGTCGTCTCCTACCATTCGGAGGAAGAAGCCATGCCGGCAAGACTCCCGCCTCGTGACCCGCCCATCCGCTTTCGCAAAAATGTGCCGACGTGCTGGATCGGATTGGAATTGATCGAGGGGAAGAATCGTCAGGTGCGCCGCATGACGGCGGTCATCGGCCATCCGACGTTGCGACTCGTGCGCGTGAGAATTGGCGGCTTGGGCTTGGAAAATCTGCCGGTGGGGGAATGGAAGATTCTCAAAGCTGATGAACGGACACTCGCGGAAGCGGAATGAATTCGCACACCGGAAGCGCGGCGGCACGTTCCCAACTCCATCGTTCCGCTAAGACAATCGGGGCGGGGCAACTTGCAAAACCGCCTCGACGACTTGCGCCACGTTGATGCCGTTCATGCAACGGAAGTCGATGGGGCACGAGCGCCGATAGCAAGGAGAACAAGGAACGTGGGCGGAGAGCAAATGATGTCGCGGGTCGCCGGGCAAGCCCGGACCAGTCAATTCCGGCGAGGTGCTGCCGAAGGTCACCACCACTGGAGTCCCCAACGCGGCGGCGACGTGCATTGGGCCGCTGTCGTTGGTGAGGAGGACCCGGCAAGTCTTCAGCAGCGCCATCAACTCGCCCAAAGAGGTTTTGCCGGCCAGGTTCAGTGCCGGCGTGAGGCGTGAGGCGCGAGGCGTGATTTCGGCGGCGATCTGGCCGGCAAGTTCCACATCGGCGTTGCCGCCGAAAATCAACCAGCGGCAATTCGTGCGCCGCTGAATTTCACGCGCGGCGGTGACGAAACGTTCGCGCGGCCAGCGTTTGGCCGGGCCGTATTCGGCACCCGGACTCAAGCCAAACGCTGGTTGTGCAATTTCAGCGAGTCCACATTTTTTCCGCGCGGCTGCGACTTCTTCCGGCGCGACGAACAATTGCGGTGTGAGTGGCTCCGGGTTCGCACCAAGCGCGGCGGCGAGATGAAGATACTGGTGGAGATGATGAGCCGGATCGTGATGCGTGATGCGTGATGCGTGATGGTCACTGGCGGAGGTGGAGTTGATCAATTGTTTAATTTCGCTTGGAGAACGCTTCTGCATTGGCACAGCGCCGGGACGCGGAGGAATGGGTTGGGTCAACAGCCAGCTTCGCCAATTGGCTGCGTAGCCGACACGGTTGGGAATGCCAGCGAGCCAGACTTCCAGCGCGGAACGCGGCGAGTTTGGCAGCACGAGAGCCATGTCGAAATTCCCTGCGCGAAGCTTGCGGCTCACGGAAAACAAACTCTCGCCCGCCCCAAAAGAATTGACTTCGTTGATGGCCGGATGTTGTCGCCAGAGATCGCGCAGTTTCGCCGGCGTCAGCAGCGTGATGTGCGTTTGGGGGAACCGCTCGCGCAATCGCAGCAGCGCCGGTGTCGTCATCACCGCGTCGCCCAGCCAGTTGACGCCGCGCACGAGCAACCGTTCGGGACGCGAAGTCATGGCAGATCGCGTTGCGACAGGATGACGGTTTCGCCGGTGGCGTCCATCTCGGTCCTGGCGAGGCCGGGTTTGTCCGCCTTCCAACGATTGTGTACCCAGAACCAGTTGGCCGGGTCACGACGGACGGCAACCTCGAACGCACGATTGACATCCGCCATGATCGCGTCGAGCGAACGGGGTTGGCCGTTTTCGCGCGTGGGGATTTCTTCGCCGAATTCAATCCGCCAGCGCGCGAGACCGGTGCGAAAACAAATTCCGGGGTGCAGCGGCAGGCGATAGCGCAGGGCAAAGATCGCCGGTGCGGTGGAGGTGGAGCACTCGTGACCGAGGAACGGCAACCGCACGCCGCGTTTCCCGGTGCTTTGGTCGGACAACAGACCGAGCACGAGATTGTTCTTGCTGAAAGCGGCGCGCAAGGCCGGACCGTCCACGCGCCGTTCAAAGAAAAGGCAACCGGAGCGTTCGCGCAACGAGGTCAACAAGCGGTTCAATGAAGGCTGCCGCAAGGCGCGATAGGTGGTGGCAAACTGGCAGCCGGGAAAAAATTTGCCCATGTGCGCGTAGAGTTCGAAGTTGCCAAAGTGCCCGATGGCGACGATGCAAGAGTAAGGGCATCGGCCATCGGTTCGGGCCACTGTTTTTCCAGCATCCACAAACTCGAACCGCGACTGCAACGCCTCGGACGTCATGGCCGCCGTTTTCACCCCGCAGGCAAAGTTTTCGCCGATGCGACGGAAATTCTCGCGCGCCACCGCGTTGATCTCCGCTGCGGGCTTCTCACCAAAGCACATGGTCAGGTTACGCGTCGCCACGCGCCGATGGCGTCCGTCCAGCCAGTACACCAGCGTGCCGCCGGCCCGCCCCAACCGCGCGACGGCAGTCAGCGAAAGCGATTGCAACAGTCCAATCACACCGCGCGCCAGAATGTAGAGCAACTTTTCCATGGTTTAGCGGAAGCAGATTTTGTCCACGCAATCGCGAAAACCGTCGGCGCCGCTCAGGATTTTGATTTCCACTCGCATGAAGTATATGGGCAGGTCGCGCCGGTCGATCTTGGGAAAGCGCACGGCGTCCTTTTGCGTGGTGATGATGGCGGCGGCCTGACGTTTCTTGCTGCGATTGATGGCGTTGAGCACTTCCTGTTGCGTGAAGCGATGGTGGTCGGCAAAGCGCTTCGAGTAAACCAATTCGCCACCCAACGTCACCAGACTTTTCTCGAAGCTTTCCGGCTGGGCGATTCCGCTGAGCGAAGCCACTTTCCGCCCTTTGAGAAAGTCTAACTTCACCTGTTCTCCGGAAAAAACATCTTCCAGATAGAGCGGATGATGGGTGCATTCGATGATGCCGGCGGTCGGATTGAATTCTTCGATTCGCCGGCGCAGCGCGTGCGTGTTCCCGTCGCTCTTGGTGATGAAAATCGTGTTGGCGCGGGCCAGGTGCGACGGCGGTTCACGCAATGTGCCGCGCGGCAGCAACCGCTCATTGCCAAAGGGCTGCTGGCAATCCACCAACACCACGTCGTGCCGCCGACCGCGCAATTTCCAGTATTGAAATCCGTCGTCGAGCAGCAACGTGTCGCAGCCGAATTTCTCGATGGCGTAACGGCCGCTTTTGACGCGGTCTTTGTCCACCAGCACCACCACGTCCCTCAGATTGGACGCCAGCATGTACGGCTCGTCCCCGGCGGTCTCGGAATTGAGCAGCAACGATTTGCCGTCCGAGACGACGCGCGGCGGTGTGCTTTCTTCGCGGAACAGAAATTTGTCGAGCAGCCGTTTGCTCAGCGGCGGAGGCTTGGAACGGTAACCGCGCGAGAGAATGGCCACGGTGCGCCCGGCGTCCTTGAGTTCGCGCGCGAATTTTTCCACGACGGGCGTTTTGCCGGTGCCGCCGACGGTGAGATTGCCAATGGCGATGACCTGCACGCCGAGCGTGGAGTCGCGCAGGATACGGACGTTGTAAAGAAACCGGCGGGCTTTGACGGCGAGTTGAAACAGCTTGGACAAGCCGAGCAGACACGTGCGCAGGATCGCCGCGCGCTTGCCGCGCCGCTCTTCCAGGATGACTTCGAGAACAAACGTCTCGGTGGCTTCCGTCCACGCCCGAAATGATTCGCGCATTGCCGCGCAGTCTGCCAAGTCGCTCCGGCCAGAGCAAGTTGAAGCGTCAAGGGCAGCCCGCACTTGCGCCGGTTTTACGAATCACCAATCACACATCACCGATGGCGCCTCTCGTTTTCCGTTTGCCTTTACCATTGATTTCGCAACACTCGCGCGCATGAGTAAAAGACGTTCCACCAGGTTTGCGGCGTATCCAAGATTGAATCCCCTGGGCGTCGGAAAAAACGTTTCCGCCGCCGACCTGATCGACCAGACGTTCCTTGCATACAACGGCGGGCGCGTGCGTGAAGCGGCCAGGTTGCTCACTGAAAAAATGCTGCCAAAGGATGGCTTCATCGGCATGAGTTTGACCGGGGCGCTCACTCCCGCAGGCCTTGGTAAATCGTGTTTGATTCCCCTGATGAAGGCCGGCTTCATTGATTGGATCGTCTCCACCGGCGCGAATCTTTATCACGATCTGCACTACGGTCTCGACATGAAACTCTATGCGGGCTCGCCGTTCCTGGACGACGTGGAACTGCATCGCGACGGCGTCATTCGCATCTACGACGTGCTCTTCGACTATCATGTGTTGCTCGACACCGACGCGTTTGTCCGCGAAGTCATCCAGGGCGCGGAGTTCCAACGCCCAATGGGAACGGATGAATTTCACTATCTGCTCGGCAAATATGTTTGCGAACGCGGCAAGAAACTGAGGCTCAATGACAGTTCCGTCCTCGCCACGGCTTACGAATCCGGCATCCCCATCTTCACCAGCAGTCCGGGTGACAGTTCCATCGGCATGAATGTCGCCGCGATGGCGCTCCGCGATTCCAAGTTGCAGTTCGACGTGAACCGCGACGTGAACCAGACCGCGGCAATCGTGTATGATGCGAAATCGACCGGCCACAAATCGAGCGTGTTCATCCTGGGCGGGGGTTCACCAAAGAACTTCATGCTCCAGACCGAGCCGCAAATCCAGGAAGTGATGGGCATCCCCGAAAAAGGGCATGACTATTTTCTCCAGTGCACGGACGCTCGTCCCGACACCGGCGGGCTGAGCGGAGCGACGCCTGCGGAAGCCGTGAGCTGGGGCAAGGTCGATCCCGACACGCTGCCGGATTGCGTCGTCGCCTACGTCGATTCCACCATCTCGCTGCCATTGCTCACCGCTTACTGTCTGAGCCGCGTCAAGCCTCGCAGATTGAAAAGGCTTTATGATCGACGGGACGAGTTATTGGACCGGGTCAGATCGCTCTACTTGAAAATGGGAACGGTGAGCAAAATCAAGACGAGCCGGAAGATTGCGAAGCGCGCCAGCAGTGCGGGTCTGAAGAAGCGTTAGCAGGATTTGCTGAACGAGTGACATGAGGATTCGCACATTTCACTCTACGATGCCCACCAAAACCAGCGCCGGGCGGAACGCTGAACCGCGTAGAGCATCGCGGTTTTTGGCTTTCGCATTCACCTTGATCGAGTTGCTGGTTGTCATTGCCATCATCGCTATTCTTGCTGGACTTCTGCTGCCGGTGTTGTCCAAGGCCAAGGAAAAGGCGAGAGGTCTCCAGTGTCTCAGCAACATGAAACAACTGACTCTCGCCTGGATCATGTATGCCGACGACCATGGCGGGAACCTTGTGACGAACGATTTAACGGCTACCGGTTCCGGCTGGGTCAGAGGAATTCTCGATTACAACGGCGGAAATCCCGACAACACCAACACGGTTTTCCTCACCGACCCGCAATACGCAAAGCTCGCGCCCTACACGGCGAAAACTGCCGGGATCTACAAATGCCCTTCGGACAAGAGCACCGTCACCATCAAAGGCGTGAGATATCCGCGCGTGCGCAGCATCTCGATGAGCCAGGCAATGAATTCACGCGACGACTGGATGAGTTATCTCACCGGCGCCAAATACCGCGTCTTCCGCAAACTCACTGACATCGACAAGATGGGTCATGCCAAGGCCTACGTGTTGATTGATGAGCATCCGGACAGCATTAACTTCGGTGACTTCGCGGTTGCAATGAACGACGGAGTCCCGGACGCACGGATTTACATGATCGATGTTCCGGCCAGCTATCATAACGGAGCGGGCGGGCTGGGTTTTGCCGATGGCCACGCCGAAATCCACAAGTGGCTGGACGCTCGAACCAAACAGCGGATCACCGGAATTTTCATGTCTTCCTCCGTGCAACCGACGCCGGGAAACGTGGACATGCGTTACCTGTCCGAGCACACGTCCATCCGTGAATGACGGTTTGTTGGCTCGCGTTCTACAGCCCCCAAAACCTAGCCGCAAAGGCGGCCCGAAGATGCCGTGACCTACTTGGCGACACCATTGGCTGCGGCTTCAGGGTCGATCTTTTTCAGCGCCTCTGCGCAGAACACGCGAACATTACCATCGCCATCTTTCAAGCCATCGATAAGCGAACCAACCAGAACTGAAGCATTCGACGATGTGATTGACCAGGGTGCAAACGATATAACCATTGCGGTTCTGGAACGCACCCACGCGTTTGAGTTTCTCAGTCCGGTAACCAAAGCTGGCACTGCTTTAGGACCAATAGCCGCAAGTGCGCTCGCAGCGTAATATGCAGTGTCTTCCCCATTTAAAAGTTGCGTCAATTCAGGGATGGCTGGTTCAGCAATCGGTCCAAGTGCGTTGAAGCCAGAGACTGCAAGAACGCGGCACTCTTCACCGGGCGGGTAAGCATATTCGATAGTCCCTCTGATTTGTCTTTTGTCCCACTCCCGACGCAATCTCGTCCAAGATTGTCTCCAAGATGGGTCTTTGTCTTGGACCATTCGCAACAGAGCTGGCAACGAATTCGTTCCGAGTCCACGAATAACATTAGCTGCTGAGGGATTGCCGCTTCGGACTTCAGTTAGCCACACTCTCAGGGGCCTCCCTTGGAAACGAGGCTCTGATTTATACCAAGACAGAATTACTCCGCTAATCGCCAATACGACAAAGACCCAGAGTGCAAGGCGCCGACGGTTCATAAATAAAAAGGTTGACCCAATCAAATCCATCCGCGGCGGCGGGGCGAGTTGCTTGAGTTTGTCGCGGTATTGCTGGCGGCGCATCAGGGTTTCTTTTGCGGCGGTTTGGGAAGTCTCTCCTGCTTCACCCAATCACCAAAATCCCGCGCCACTGCGGCCTCCAATGCGGGACCGGAAAAACCGGAACGTCGGGAAGCTGTCTCGAGCGCGACCTTGTATCGGCGCAGCATTTCCGGTTTCTCAGAACCGGAGCAAAACCGTAGATCATATTTTGCGCCGTGGAGATTGGCGATGTAATCAGGCCTTGGCACCGAATACGGCCTCCCGAACCTTTATCAACTCATCCTCAGTGAAGCCGTGATGCCATTCGCGAAGACTCTGCTCCAACTCCTCCACATAAGCTTCAATCTCTTCGTGCTTGATCTTGAATCTCGCGAGGTCGTCCGGCTTGAACCGTCTTGAATCGATTATCAAAGCGCGTCCGATGGCGAGGAGTCCATGAAGGCAAAGGGCGTGAAATTGCAGATCGATTGGCTTCGGGGTGCCGAGGATGATGCGCTTGTTCTCGATTTTTCGGAATTGTTTGACGGCCAGGTCCCACTGGAAAAGTTTCTGGGCGAAGAGATCACTTTCCGCTTCGCGGGCGACATCCTTGATCAAATCCTCAACCCATGCCCATTCTTCCCGCGTGATGCTGTCTTCATCGAACCGTTGTTGGAGCGGAGCCATGGCAAAAGTTATGTCTGCCAACGTAAGCCGTCAAGCACCACAAAAGCCCTGAAGTAGCCCGATTCAATCAAGTCCACATGCAGTAACGGAGTGAGTTGCTTGAGCTTGTCGCGGTTTTGCAGACCGCGCGTTTCACAAGCGTTGCCGCCGCGCCGTGTTTCGCGTTTCCCCTTGCCGCCCTTTCGCCCTTTCCGCATTCTGTCGCGCGATGGCTGAGCGACCGGTTTCTACTTTGAACAAACCCGACGTTGCGTTGGAGATGACGCTGCGCCCTTCCCTCTTTTCCGAATTCACCGGCCAGGCCAAGGTCAAGGAGCGACTGGAAATCGCCGTCGCCGCCGCCCGGCAACGCGGCGAAGCACTCGACCATATCCTGCTCAACGGCCCGCCCGGCTTGGGCAAAACCACGCTCGCCAATATCCTCGCCAAGGCGATGGGCGCAAATCTCAAAAGCACCAGCGGCCCGACCATCGAAAAGGCGGGCGACCTTGCCGGCTTGCTCACCAATCTCGAAGAGGGTGACGTGCTGTTCATCGACGAAATCCATCGGTTGCAAAAAACCATCGAGGAATATCTTTATCCGGCGATGGAAGATTTCAAGTTGGACATCATCATCGATCAAGGCCCGAACGCCCGAAGTGTGCGGCTCAACCTGCCGCGCTTCACGCTCATTGGCGCAACGACGCGCAGCGGATTGCTCACCGCGCCGTTGCTGACGCGCTTTGCCGTGCGCGAGCGGCTCGATTATTACCACGCCGATCAATTGCAAACGATCATCGTCCGCTCGGCGCGCCTGTTGAACGTCGAGGTTGAAGACGCCGGTGCGCACGAAATCGCCCGGCGCAGTCGCGGCACGCCGCGCATCGCGAACAACCTGCTTCGTCGCGTCCGCGATTATGCCCAGGTCAAACACGATGGCCGCATCACCGCCGACGTCGCGGACAAGGCGCTCGCGATGCTTGAAATCGATCAGAATGGTCTCGATGAAATGGACAAGCGCATCCTCGAAACCATTATCGTGAAATTTGGTGGCGGACCGGTGGGTGTTGGTTCGCTCTCGGTTGCAGTTGGCGAAGAGCCGGACACACTCGAAGAAGTCTATGAGCCGTATCTCATCATGGAGGGTTATCTGAATCGCACGCCGCAAGGCCGTGTCGCCACGGAATTGAGTTACAAGAAACTCGGCTTGAAAGCGCTGAAAGGAAACCAGCAGGGCTTGCTCTGATCGCGGTTCAGAAGATCGGCACCTTCTCGGGCACGGCTCTGAACAGACGACCGAGGTCACGGTCGCCGTTGTTGGCGGCCGGTTGCAGCACGGTCCAGGTGTTCAAACCGGAGATCCGCATCGTGTTGGGTTCCATCCAGTGCCAGGCCTCGGCATGACCGTCGGCAAACGTGAACGTGCCGCCGTTATTATGCCGCGTGGCGGGGAAGCTGATCCAGGTCCAGAGCGTCGTTCCAAAGAGCCACCACTGATCCGGCGCGTTGATGCCGAACGCGCTCTGCTGGATGCTCTTTTCGTTTTCGTCGATGAAAACGATGGCCTTGGTGGGGCCAGGGTTGCGAATCTGCGCCAGCTTGTGCCAGCACCTTTTGAAGTCAGAGTCCGTCGGATCCCCGCGCACGTTCATGTACATGTTCATGGACACACTGCGAGTGCGCGGAATCTGGCCCTGGTCGCGAACGGTGGAGCGATCGGTCGGGCACTTGTAGATGTTGACGGATTGGTTGTAATTGAACATCACACCCCGTTGGATGTTCGTCAGTGTGGTGTCGGTCCAGGCGTTGCCCTGCAACCAGGAGTTGGCTCCCACACTCAAGCCTGCGCGCGCCGAGGTCACGAGCGCTTCATTGGCGGGGAGCGCGTCACCGTGATCGTCGCAGTACATCTGCCAGCAGAGTTGGAGCTGGCGGTAGTTGTTGAGACACCCGATCTGCTGCGCCTTGGCTTTGGCCTTCCCCAGAGCGGGCAACAACAGTCCGGCGAGGATGGCAATAATGGCGATGACGACCAGCAGTTCAATCAAAGTGAAACCGGCAGCGCAGCCACGGCGGGCGTGGCTTCTTGTCGCTTTCATCGCCAAGGAACACAAAGCGATGTCTGGGTAGCGTCGCACTTGAGTGGGCTTAACTTGCCAGCAGGGGCGCAACTGTCAAATCCGGATTGAGGAACCGGGATGGGGAGCGCCCCACGAACTGGGTGAACTCAAGTGATGAGTTCGTTGACCACATGCCCGTGAACATCGGTGAGCCGAAAGTCGCGACCGGAATGCCGGAAAGTCAGCTTCTCGTGGTCGAAACCAAGCAGCGCAAGAATCGTGGCGTGCAGATCGTGGACGTGGACTTTGTTTTCGACCGCTTGAAAACCGTATTCGTCTGTCGCGCCGTGAACGTAACCACCACGCACGCCACCGCCCGCCATCCACATCGTGAAGCCGTGATGATTGTGGTCGCGGCCATTGATTTTGCCGGCGTTTGCGCCGGGCGTCGGCAATTCCACAGTTGGCGTGCGACCAAATTCTCCGCCCCAAATTACGAGCGTATCCTCCAACATGCCGCGTTGCTTCAAATCCTTTAAGAGCGCGCCGATGCCTTGATCACACTCCTTGGCGAGGCGACGATGGTTGATTTCGATGTCGTCGTGGCTGTCCCACGGCTGACCTTCGCCGTGCCAGACCTGGATGAAGCGCACCCCGCGTTCGAGCAACCGGCGGGCGATGAGAATCTGCCGCGCTTGCGTCCCTTCGCCATACATTTTGCGGATGTGTTCCGGCTCGCGCGTGATGTCGAAGGCATCGGTCGCGTCCAATTGCATCCGGTAAGCTAGTTCGAACGACTGGATGCGCGCCTCGAGTTGCGCATCTTCGCTGCGTTTCTGGCGATGAGTTTCGTTGAGCGTGTGCAAGAGGTCGAGTTGGGCGCGCTGTTCTGGGAGCGAGACATAGTTGTTCTTGATGTGCTCGATGAGTTTCTCGATCTGGGTGTGCTGGGTGTCAATGTAAGTGCCCTGATAGACGCCGGGCAAAAAGCCGGATTGCCAGTTCTGTGATTCCTGGATTGGATAGCCTCGCGGGCACATGGCTATGAAGCCGGGAAGATTCTGGTTCACGCTGCCGAGACCGTAAGTCACCCATGAACCCAGACTGGGACGCACCAAGCGCGCCTCTCCGCAATTCATCAGCATGAGCGACGGTTCGTGATTGGGAACATCGGCGTGCATCGACCGGATTACCGCGATGTCATCGATGCTTTCGGCCACCGTCGGGAAAAGTTCACTCACTTCAATCCCGCTTTGGCCGTATTTGTTGAATTGGTAGGGCGACGGAAATCCCGCGCCGGTCTTGCGCTCAGTCTTCAAATTTTCCATCGGCAGCAACTTGCCGACGTATTTTTCCAAGGCCGGCTTGGGATCAAACGTATCGACATGCGACGGGCCGCCGTTGGCGAATATGTGGATGACGCGTTTGGCCTTGGCTGGGAACTGCGGTGTTTTGGGCGCGAGGGGTGACGTGCCGAAGTCGGCGGCATGAGCGGAAGGGGTTGGGAAACCGCCGAAAAGACTGGCCAAACTGAGTGCCCCCATGCCCATACCGCAGCGATGAAGAAAATCGCGGCGGGTCAAAGCCAGGTGCTCAAGATTCGGTTTGTGATGTTCCATCGCCATGATTTGCCGGGTACGGTTGTCCGTCCACCACGCTTCACTTACGACACGCCAAAGGCCATGCCTATTCAAACTGATCTGCGGTATGGCCGGTCTGGAAACAGCATACACTGGTGGTGCTTTCCCGCAATCATTTAGTCGATGCCGGAAGTGCGCTGCTGGAAACCGTTCTCAAAATTCTCCACACAAAAACACTGGCGTCGGAGGTGCCAAAGGCGGTAGAAAGTTTTTGAAGATTCTTTTTGCATTTTATTGAACGCGCTGTTAAAAATTTCATCGAACGTTACCGAAAGCTTTAGTTACCGCTTGGGCGCATTCCTCACGACCAAGTTAGCGGGCTTAATCGTGTTGGAATGAATGCACCGTTTCTCCTAGCTGCCGCCGTTGCCAGAACAGATAAAGCAGAACTGCTTTATGTGATCGAGCAAGCTACACCCGAGGGCAAGGGTGTCATCGTCTGCCTGCTACTCTTCTCCGTGCTTGCCTGGTCCGTGATGTTCCAGAAGGCGTTCCAGATGCGGCGCGCCAAGAAACTCAATCTTTACTTCAACACCGAATTCCGCACGCAGAAAAATGTGCTGGCCGTTTTCGACCGCCGTCTCCAGGTGGACGGTTGTCCGCTCTTCATGGTGTATCAGGCCGGCAGCTTGGAACTGGACGCGCGTCTAAAAGACGGCTCCGATGAAGGCAGGAAAAAACACGTTACGCTCAAAAGCATGGAGCACGTCAAACGTTCACTGGAAAACACGGTCGCTCAGGAATCGCTCAAGCTGGAGTCGGGTTTGATTCTGCTCGCGATTGCCGTGAGTGGCGCACCGTTCCTCGGATTGCTCGGCACCGTGTGGGGCGTCATGAGCACGTTCGGCCACATCGCCCAGCAAGGCAGCGCCACGATGGCCGCGATGGCCCCCGGTGTGGCCGCGGCGCTCATCACGACCGTGGCCGGATTGCTCGTCGCCATCCCGTCCATGTTCGGTTACAACTGGTTGGTGCATAATCTGCGTGTAATGACGGTCGAGCTGGACAACTTTGCGCAGGAACTGGTTTCAAAAATTGAGACGGAATATTTGAAAGACGAGGAGTAAGTCGCAAACGTTCAACAATGAACCTATAACTTTAAAGTTATTCACATGCGCCGCTTTTCTCAACGCAGTCATTTGGTTACGCTCAGCGAGATCAATATCACGCCGTTGCTCGACCTCGCGTTTGTGCTGTTGATCATCTTCGTCATCACGACTCCTTTGCTGACGCAGGGTTTGGAACTGAAGCTGCCAAAGGGCGGCAAACCCGATCGTTCATTTCGCAAGGAGGATTTTCGTACTGTGGAAGTGGGGCCAAATTTCTATTTGCTGGAAGGGAAAAAGTTTTCGCTCGCCCAGGTGGATTCCGAGTTGACCAAGGAACACCAGGCAAATCCCAACTTGGTTGTACTCGTCTACGCAGACAAGAGCAGACCGTGGGATTTGGTGTTCCAATTGCAGGACCTTTGCGCCACACGCGGCATCACCGTTTCACTTCGTTCTGAGCCGAAAGGAAAACGATGAACCGATTGCAAAAAAAATGCTTTGTCGCATCGGCGGCGCTGCACTCGCTGCTGTTTGTGATCTTGCTGGTGGGACCGGCGTTCCTGTCGCGGAAAAACGTGGCGAATGACATGCCCGTGCTGGATGTCATCCCTTCCAAACTGGTGGATGAACTGATGTCCGGCGGCGGGAATCCAACCGCCCAACCGCCGCCGCCCGCTCCGCCACCCGAGGCGGTTAAACCGCAACCGCAACCGGAAAAGTTCGTGAAACCGGAACCCCAACCAATAGAGCCGCCCAAGATGGCCAAACCTGAAACCATCCCGGACGAGAAGCCCACCCGCAAACCGCTGCCGCAGGTCAGCACCAAATTGATTGATCGCTCCAACCTCGATCCAAAGGCCAAAGAACAAGCCAAAGCCGAGGCGCAAGCCAAGGCTCGCGCCGAAGCCGCCAGAAGAGCCGCCGAGTTCAAAACCGCACTCCGCAGCCTCAAAGATGGGTTGTCCTCCAGCACGACCGTTGAAATGCCTGGCCCCGGCGGTGAAGCCTACGCCAACTACGCCCAGGTCGTGAAGAGCGTCTATGAACAGGCGTGGATCGCGCCCGACGATGTGACCGATGAAAGCGCCACCACCAAGGTGAGCGTCACAATTGACCGCAGCGGGACAGTAATTTCCGCGCGCATCATCCGCGATTCCGCAAATGGCTCAGTCGATAAATCGGTTCAAGCAACCTTACACCGCGTCAAGTTCGTCGCGCCGTTCCCGGCAGGCGCCAAGGAGCAGCAGCGCACCTTCATGATCAATTTTAACCTCAAAGCCAAACGATTACTCGGATGAAAAACAAAATTCCACTCCTGATTTCCATTGTTTGCTCACTCATTCTTGCAGGCTCGGCTTTAACCGTCCGGGCGCAAGCCACGCAAAGTGAAATTGACATCGAGAAGTCCGGTATGGCGAAACTCATCCTCATCTCGATGAGCGGATTTTCGGGCGAAGTGGCCACAGTGTTGAAGTTCGATCTGGAAGTCATGGGATTCAAATTCGAGGGGCCGGACACCGCGCAGTATCTGCTCGGCGGCAGCAACAATGGTCGCGTCGAAGGTCACCTGACCGACCGCATCAATAAAGCCTCGCTCCTCGCCAAAGCCTACACCGGGGGCACGCCGCGATCCCAAGCCCATGCGCTGGCCGACGATGTTGTGCTGGCGATCACTAGAAAAAAGGGAATCGCGCAGACGAAGATCGCCTTCAAGGTTGATACCGGAGGGAAGAGCGAGATTTACATCGCCGATTATGACGGCTGGAATAAGCAGGTGGTGACGCGGGACAACAACCTCGTCGCGGCGCCAACCTGGATGCCGGGACGTTTCGGGCTTCTCTACACTTCCTACAAGGCGGGTTACCCGGAGATTTTTTCCCACGATCTGTCCAGCGGCGCGCGCCGGGCGGTGGCTCATTTTGGCAGCTTCAGCAGCAGCGCCGCGCTCTCCACCGACGGAAGAAGACTGGCGTTCATTTCAAACAAAGCCGGCGCCCCGAACCTTTACGTTTGCGATGCGGACGGCGGCAACCTGAAACGGTTGACCACCACGAAGGAAGGCGAATCGTCGCCGTGCTGGTCGCCGGACGGAAACACAATTTGTTTTGCTTCGCGAGTGAGTGGCCGGGCGGCGTTGTACATCGTTTCTGCATCGGGCGGTGCGATGAAGCGCCTTTCCACCGCGGGCGTCAGCAATGCCACCGAGCCGGACTGGTCGCCGGACGGAAAGACCATCGTCTTCACCGCGCAGATGGGAGCGTTCAACATCTGCACGGTGCCGGCGGGTGGTGGCACGGCCACCGTTTTGGTGACTGGACAGGACCCTTGCTGGGCGCCGAACTCGCGCACGGTCATTTTTGTCCGTGGTCGTGGCGGCGACCTCAGTCTCTCTTTACTTGACGTGCCAACGAAACAAACCAAGAATGTGAGTCGCATTTCGGGAAGCAACTCACAGCCCAGTTGGGCCAGATAATAACTTCCCGCCTAACAACCAAACACAAATGAAAAAAGTAAAATTTCTAAACCTGATCGTGTCCGCTTTAGTTCTCTCCGTCGCAGTCGTCGGTTGCAAAAAAAATCCTTACGGCGTCACGCCGCTTCCGGGGCAGAGGGCGGGGAAGGTGGGCGAGCCGGGTGCCGGTACGCCGATTGAACCGCCTTCCCAAATCAAACCCGACAGTACAGGCCTGCTCGAATCCGCCGACCCCAGCAAATTCGCCAATTGGCCGGAGGACCGTGCTGCATTGAGCGCCCAAACTGTTTATTTCGACTTCGACAGTTCGACGGTGAAGGCCAGCGAGAAATCCAAGATCGAAGCGGTGGCGGATTACATCAAGAAAAATCCCGGCAACGCGCTGCGGATTGAAGGCCATTGCGATGAACGCGGGACGGAGGAATACAATCGCTCCCTTGGCGAACGCCGCGCTCTGGCGTTGCGCGAGTATTTGGCCAATCTTGGCAGCAGCCCCGACCGGATTCTTACCGTCAGCTTTGGGAAGGATCAGCCGGCTGATCCCGGCCATGATGAAGCGGCTTGGGCGAAAAATCGCCGTGGCGTATTCGTTGTGCTGACGCCGCCGAAGTAAGCCGAATTGGACAGCTATTTCAGCTCAAATCTTAACCGGCTTTGGGGCTTTACTATTAAAGCCCCTTAGCTTAGTTTCAGCGAGAAAGGTAAATTTATGAATATTATGTTTGCTGGGTTTTTTGGCGGTTGGGAAATCGTTTTGATCCTGGCGGTGGTGTTGATTCTGTTCGGCGCGAAGAAGCTGCCCGAGCTGGCCAAGGGTCTGGGCCAAGGCATCAAGGAATTCAAAAGGCGACGCGCGATGTGACCGACGAAATCCATAACGCAATGGATGACGACTCGTCGAAGTCCGTCAGCTATCCTCCGCAAAAGAAACTTCCGGAAGAAAGTTCGGCGACCGCCGCGCCCACCGTGCCCCAGTCTTCCGAGCACAAGGTCTGATAGAATCCTGCTGATTCAGCTTTTGCCATGGCAACCGACCCCGATGAGGTGCGTACCGATGTCGAAGACGAAGATGGTGGCGGGCCGGTCAAATCCTTCCTGGAGCATCTCGAAGATTTCCGTTGGACGCTGATCAAAATCGTCGTTTCGATTGCCGTCGCGATGCTGCTTTGCCTGATCGCGGGCAACTACGTGGTCGGTGTCATCAAGCGCCCGCTCGACAAGGCGAAGATCAGGTATCCCGGCACCAACCAGGTGGTGACGCTGCTCTTGGGCACAAACCGGCTGGGGGTGTTTCAACTGGATGCAAACCAGCAAGCCGCCTTTCAATTTGGTACGAACCGATTCGTGGCGCTGCAACTGGCGCCGATCACCATTGGCAGCAATCAGGTGTTGGGAATCCGGATGGACACGAACAACGACGCGGCGGAGACGGCGCAGAAACTCAAGATCGATCTGAATACGCTCAGCCCGGCGGGGGGCTTTTTTGTAGCGTTTCAGGTCGCGTTTTACGGTGGGCTGGCACTGGCGTCGCCGTTCATCTTTTATTTCATCGCAAACTTTGTTTTCCCCGCTTTGAAGATGAAGGAGAAGAAATACGTGAACCGCGGGCTTCTCGTCGCCGTGCCGCTTTTCATGGTCGGCGTCACGTTTTGTTATTTCATCCTCATGCCCATTGCGCTGGCGGCGTCCCAGCTTTACTCCAACTGGCTCGGCTTCTCGGCGAACATCTGGCGCGCGGAGGAATACATCAGCTTTGTCTGCAAATTCCTGCTCGGCATGGGACTGGGCTTTGAAATGCCGGTGGTGATTCTGGTGTTGGTCAAGATCGGCATCTTGAATTACAGCATCCTTTCCAAGGGCCGCCGTTACATGATCGTGGTCAATTTGATTCTGGGCGCGCTCTTGACGACACCGGAAGTGCTAACGCAAGTCATCATGTTCATCCCCCTCCAGGCCCTTTACGAAATCAGCATCTGGATTGCCTGGTATTGGGAACGCCAGGAGCGGAAACGCCAGGAGGCGGAGGCCAATGCCGTGCCGTGAAAACTTTCTGAAATCGCTCTTTACAACTTTTGGAATTGAGTTAGGCTTTCCTCAACAAACAAAAATTATGCGCACTTCCTTCTTTCTCCTTTCGTCGGTGTTGACGCTCACACTGTTCTCTGCCGGTTGCGCGGGGCCGGAACAAAAATTCGGGCGCGGCGTCAGTAACATTTTTGAAATTGTCCGGGGCGGCGAAATCCGTCGCACCGTCGAACAGACCGCCATGACCGACGGGCCGGACACGGCCTACACCGGCGGCTTCGTCAAAGGCTTGAATCGCAGCATCGCGCGGACGTTTATCGGGGTCTATGAGGTGGCGACCTTCCCAATTCCCTCATACGACCCGATCGCGACTGATTACCTGACCCCCAACCCGGTCTATCCGGACAGCTACAAACCGAACTTGATCGCCGATCAGGTGTTCGCGCCCGACACCTCGCTCGGTTTTGCCGGCGGCGACGTGGCACCGATGATGCCGGGCAGCCGTTTCCGCATCTTTGATAACTAACATTTAGTTTTTGAAATTGCGCGCCTCGTGCGCCCGGCGCCAACATTTCGGTGTTGGCGCTTTTTTATTTGATGACGCTGGAACGGACATCGCCCTGCAAAATCAACCTCCTGCTCAACATCCTGGGCAAACGACCGGATGGCTTTCACGAACTCGAAACCGTCATGTACCCGGTCAACGTTTGCGATCAACTCACATTCAAACGTTCTGCGAGCGGCTTGAAACTGACGTGCAATGATCCCAGCCTCCCCACGGACGGCGGCAATCTCGTTCATCGGGCGGCGACGGAATTTCTGAGGTTGGCGTCCATTACGGACGGTGTCTGCATCCACCTCGAGAAAAAACTTCCGCTGGCCGCCGGTTTGGGCGGGGGCAGTGCCAACGCCGCCATCACGCTCCTGGGCCTGAACGAACTTTTTGGAAAACCGCTTTCGCCAGAAAAATTGCTCGAACTCGCCGCCACACTCGGGTCGGACGTTCCATTCTTTTTGCAAAGCAAACCTGCACTGGCGACTGGCCGCGGCGAAAAAGTTCAGGCACTTGATTTGTTTCCGGCCTTAAACGGCGCCTGCCTGCTGCTCGTGCATCCGGGCTTCGGCATTCCCACCGCCTGGGCCTATCAGCAACTGTCTCGCTTCCCGGAAGCGCTGAACGGCCGACCGGGTCGCGCGACGAAATTGATCGCGTTATTGCAACAGCCCGATCTCCATAGTGCAGGCGAAGCCTTCTATAATTCGCTCGAAGCCCCGGCGCTTAAAAAATATCCGTTGCTGGTTTTGTTCCAGGAATTCTTCCGCGCCAACAGTGCCGTCGCCACTTTGATGTCTGGCAGCGGCTCGACGACGTTTGCGCTGTTCCAAAGCCAATCGGACGGCGAGCAGGCCCTCGAAAAGTTCAGACAGAAATTCGGAACCACGTGCTGGACGGCGCTTGTTCCGCATTGATCGAACCGCAGCGATCGACTTGTCAGGTCCACGAATGATATTCGGCGCTACTTCTGACGCTTGGGGCTTTCAACCGGTTTGGTCGTCTCCGTGACTTTGGATTTTATTTTTTCCCAACGCTGATCCCAATCTGCCCAGCTTGATGTCCACTCGACACCGGTGAATTGTTTGCGGGCCGTCGTCAGAACCTTCTCTACCTTCTCAAGCTGGGCTTGCACCGCCTTTTTTTCGCCCCAGCTCAGATAGGCTTCCAACAGGTTGAGCTGGTTGTCCGGAAAATCGGGGCTTAACTCCACGGCTTTCTGAAGGTGCTGCCGCGCCTTGTTGCGGTTGCCGATGCTCAAAGGCCAACCTGGCGCGTCCCGGTAAAGCAGGCCGAGGTTCCGCTCCGGCCCGGCGAAATCAAAACGGCTGTCGAGATCGCGCGCCGCCTTGAATTCGCGCTCCATCTCCTCGACGATTTTCAACGCGCCCAGTTTCTTGGTTTGCGCCAATTGCGCCAGGTTCATCGCCAGGTAGTAGTGGGCCGCCGCCGATATCGGATCACGCGCCACGGCCTGGCGACCGGCGGCGATTCCCAGTTCCGCGATTTCCGCTCGTTGCGTGTGGTTGGTGGCCAGGTCCGCCCAGTCAAAACAGGCGCGCGCGAAGTGCCACGCGGCGTCGGGCTGGTTCATCTCTCGTTTGTAAAGCGCCTGTGCTTCCAGAAACACTCGCGCACCTCGTGCTCGTAGGTCGATCTGCTGCTGGACCTGGGCCCGGGCAAGCGACGCCAGGTTGTGAGAGACAAGCAGGATGAGGATTGCAAAAATAAGCCCGCCACGTCGGCGGAAAGGTCGCAAATAAAAAGCAGAATTAATGGTTGCCAACATGATGACCCGGTTTATAGTTTCCGAAAGTGAGATTGAATTGGAAAACCCTGAGATTTGCAATCTTTCCGGTCTTTGCGGCAATCGGGACCGGCTGCAGCGGCATCAATGCGTCGCACAGCGTGTCCCCGGCCACATTCTTATTGCCGGGGCTGATGCAATCCAGTCCCCAGCCTTCGCAGCCCGAGATTACTGTTCCGCAATTGGAGACGGTTAAACAGGTAGCTCAAGCTCAATAATCCTATGCGATTTCCACTCGCGTTGACGGCGAAAATCGCTCGTCACATCATTAAACACAAACTGCGGCGCACTCCGAAATTTGCCTTGGTGCTGCAACTCGAACCACTCCACACCTGCAATTTGACGTGCACCGGCTGTGGTCGTATTCGCGAATATTCCACCAACCTTAAAGACATGATGAGTCTGGAGGATTGCCTCGCGTCCGCCAACGAATGCGACGCGCCGATGGTTTCCATCTGCGGCGGCGAGCCACTTATTCATCCGAAGATCGAGGAGTTGGTGAACGGCATCCTCGCCCAAGGTCGCATCGTCTATGTCTGCACAAATGGCATGTTCATGCGGAAGAAGATGCGCGATTATCTGGCGAGTATTTATTCGCCGGCGCTGGAATCTCAAATTGCAAATCTCAAATCCCAGAACCTCATCACTGCCAGGGACGCCGAACAAATTCGCAACGGCGACGAGAAGGCCCGCAGCAAGGTCGTGATCCGCCCAACGAAGTGGATGTATTGGAACGTTCACATCGACGGCCTCGAATACACGCACGATCTCATCGTCGAGCGCGAAGGCGTGTTCAAGGAATGTGTCGAAGCCATCAAGATGGCGAAGCTTCTTGGTTATCAGGTCGCCACGAACACGACGGTCTATAAAGAAACCGACGTGAAGGAAATCGAAGGGATGTTTGAGTTCTTCTCATCGCTCGAAGTCGATGGTCACACAATTTCACCGGGCTACGAATACGATGCCGCCAAGAAGGATATGGTCAAGCGCCTTCACCGGCAGCCCGAAGATTTCTTTCTCACGCGCAAAATGACGCGGCAAAAATTCGCCAAGATTCAGGAGTGGGGCGAACGCTTCACCATTTTCGGCACGCCGGTCTATCAGGAATTCCTCGCCGGCAAACGCGAACTGACCTGCACCGCGTGGGCGATTCCCACCCGTAACATCAAAGGCTGGAAAGCGCCCTGCTACCTCATGACCGACGGCCATTACGCTGGCTACCATGAAATGCTCGAGAAAGTGGACTGGGACAAATACGGCGTTGTGGACGGCGTCGCGCGCGATCCACGCTGCGAGAATTGCATGGTCCATTGCGGCTACGACCCCAGTGGCGCGCTCGGCACCAACTTTCAACGCGGCGACAACTGGAAAAACTTCAAATACAACTTCTGGCCAAAGCCCAAGCCGTATTATCCGGGCCGCGACGTGCGCGCGTTCAACGGCGTCTCGATCGGCAAGGGTCATCTCGCCGAAGCCAAGGCCGCCATCAACAGTCCGCGCGCCGCGATGAACGGAGCCCAAGCCGTTTTCCAACGTCGCGAAGAACCGCACGAACACAACGGCAATGGCAGTTGCGGCAACGGGGATGCTTCGCAACGCGAAGAGTTGCTGGAGAAGATTGCTGATGCCAAGAAGGGCGAGTGAGTTTGTTCATGGCAGAGGCGAAAGCGAGCGCATTGAATGAAACGGCCGTTGCTTATCGGACCGCGACACAATTTCCCGCGCTTCACGATCCGCGCCATCCGGTGCATCGCATCGCCAATCGGCTGGAGCCGTTTGTCCGCGCCATCGTGGAAAGCATCTGCCCCGAAAGAATCATCCTCTTTGGCAGCTACGCGTACGGAGAACCCGATGAGCATAGCGACGTGGACCTGCTGGTCATTCGGCGAAACATCGCTTCCGAGAAGGCGAGCAACCTTGAAATCCGTAACGCGTTTGACTCGGTCCCAGGACCGTTATTTTCCTTCACCATCCTCAGCAAGACGCCCGAACGGATCGCCGAACGCCTCTCGGTCAAGAGCCCCTTCTACGAAGACATCGTCGGCAAGGGCATCGAACTGTATGCCGCCCAATAGGCCTTCTGATGAGAACGATCCGGCGGATTGGTTTTACTCAGCCGGAGATCGGCTTCGCGTGGCCGATTCTTCCTGGCGGCATGAGGGATTGACCCATGCGGGCATTGAACTTTTGCAGGAGGCCGCCGAGCGGTATCTCAAGGGCTACCTCGTTGCCCAAGGATGGCGACTGAACCGGACGCACGATCTGCGAAAGCTGCTTGATGAGGCCCAAAGCTATGAACCGGGATCTGGGAACTTCGATGCCGCAGCCAAAGAATTGACCGAGGATTTCTTCGCTCAACATTACCCGGGTGGAGACTGGTCGAGTGTTGGCGCAAATTACGAAACCCTGCGCGCACAGGTTGGCCAGATGCTTGAACTGATTCAGCAAAGTCTGCCGCAATATTTTTCCAAACCGCCCACGAAATAACTTATGAGCAAGACACTTTATCTTTCTCCTCCAAGCTTCGACGGCTTTGACGGCGGCGCGGGTGCGCGCTACCAGGCCCGGCGCGAGGTCACCAGCTATTGGTATCCGACATGGCTCGCGCAACCCGCCGCGCTCACGCCCAACTCGCGCCTGCTCGATTGTCCGCCGCACGACGTTGACCTCGCCAAGTGCCTCACCATCGCGAAGGACTACGACCACGTCATCATCAACACCAGCACGCCCTCGCTGAAGAACGATTGCAAAGTTGCCGAAGCCATCAAGGCGCAGAAGCCCGAGACCAAGATCGGCTTCGTCGGCGCGCACACGATGGTGTTGCCCACTGAAACGCTCAAGGCGTCGCCTGCAATTGATTGGGTCGGCCGCAAGGAATTCGATTACACCTGCGCCGAAGTCGCCGAAGACCGCGACCTCGCGACCATCGCCGGGCTTTCCTACAAGGACAAGGACGGCATGATCAAACACAACCCCGAGCGGGAAATGATTCCGAACATGGACGCGCTCCCGTGGGTGGCCGACGTTTACAAGCGCGACCTCCAGATCGAGAAATATTTCATCGGTTACCTCCTGCATCCGTACATCAGCATGTACACGGGGCGCGGTTGTCCGGCGCAATGCACCTTCTGCCTCTGGCCGCAGACCATCGGCGGACATAAATACCGCGTCCGCTCGCCGCAGAACGTCGCCGACGAAATGGCCTACATGAAGAAACTCTTCCCGCAAGTGCGCGAGTTCTTTTTCGACGACGACACTTTCACCGCGAACCTCCCGCGCGCCCGCGAGATCGCGAAGAAACTCGGCCCGCTGGGCGTTCACTGGAGCTGCAACAGCCGCGCGAACCTCGATTACGACACGATCAAAAGTTTCAAAGACAACGGCCTGCGCCTGTTCCTCGTCGGCTACGAAAGCGGCAACGACGACATCCTCACCCGCATCAAGAAAGGCGTGACGATGGACGAAATGCGCCGCTTCACGAAGTTCTGCCATCAAGCTGGTGTGGTAATTCACGGCACGTTCATCCTTGGCCTGCCCGTCGAAACGAAGGAAACCATCGAGAACACCATCCGTTTCGCTCAGGAACTCGACGTTTTCTCCATGCAAGTCTCGTTGGCCGCGCCGTACCCAGGCACGGAGCTTTACGAAATGGCGCGGCAAAATGGTTGGTTCGTGAAGAAAGACAAAACCGACCTCGTGGAAGGCGACGGCTTCCAACAAAGCGCGCTCGAATATCCCGGCCTGGGCAAGGACGAAATCTATGCGAACGTTGAGCGATTCTACCATCGTTATTACCTGCGCCCGAAACCGATTCTGCGCATCATCAAAACAATGCTGGAGGACAAGGATGTCTGCGTCCGCCGCCTTCGCGAGGGTTACGAGTTCTTCAAGAGCATGGCGCAGCGGCGCAGCGATCTTGAAGCGGTGAAAGCCGCAGCGGCGTAATTGACGGTGGGGCGAGCGTTACAGCGAGCCGTCGAAATGATATGCCCGAAGTTTTCCGAACCGAAGGTTACGTGTTCTACTTTTATGCGAATGAAGGACATGAGCCGGTGCATATCCATGTCCGGCGCGGCGGCGGCTTCGCCAAGTTCTGGATCGAGCCGCTGGAACTGGCTTGGGCGAAGGGACTCAAGACACCGGAATTGACGCGGGCCGAGGAATTGGTTGCAGAACACCGCGACCAGATACAAAGTAAATGGCATGAAGTCTTCAATCGTTGAACTGGAAGCCAAAGCCATGCGGGTTTGGATCGAACGCCGAAACGTCTGCCTGGCGTTGGCGGACGAGCGCGAAATCCGTTTTCCCGCCGCCAAGAACCGCCGCTTGCGCAAGGCCACGCCCCAACAACTCGCCAACGTCGAGTTGATTTGCGACGGCACGGGCTTGCACTGGCCCGACGTGGACGAAGACCTCTCCGTTCAAGGAATCCTGGAAGGCCGACTCGGCCAGCCGTGAGTGAATTCCTTCTCCGCCTCGAACGGATGCCGGGGTGGTGTCGGATCCGATAAGTCGAAATTGCCGCGTTGCAAACGGCTCGCAAATGATTAGAATGTTCACATGACAACGAAAGCAGTAACGGCAAACGGCGCGAGCCGACAGGACGCAAATTACCTCGCCCGGATTGACTCATGCCTTCGTGAAATCAAGGCCATTCACAAGGACATAGTGGGAAAGCGGACCGAAGGCCGAAAGGTATCCGCAATCATTCGCCGCCAGCACGAGGAAATCCAAACCATCCTGGACCGTGTTGAAGCAACTCTTTGATTACGTCCAGCAGCTTCTCTTTCTGGGCCGGGATACCCAGAAGAACCGGGACGACATCGAAGAGCTCCGACGCGAGTTGCAGCAGACCAACGCGCTGGTCATTGAATTGTCTCACAAACTGGAGCGGCTCGCCGAGCGCGAACGACTGGAACGGGAGAAACTCGCGCTCCAACTTGAAAACGCCCTGCTCCGCTTTGAGCGCCGACTTCCACCCGCCAAAGAGCCAAAGAAGTTGAAGTAACTCGCGCCCCGGCGCGAGCGAACGGTGGGCGACTGATTTCACACCGCTGCCGCGCCGCTGCGTTCAAAAAAGATTGGCTCGAAACCATTCGGCTTCTGTTGCGTGAGGGATTCGATGTCGTATCGGTCACGGCGGACTGCCAGGGTCGGGGATTGCATCCGCCGGCAAGTCGGGCGGCTGGCTGGGGTCTGTCCGTCGCCGGCGCCCGCGCCGGCTTTCCGCGAAGGCGTGAATGTCCTTCTCACCCGAACGGAGGAAATCCAGAAAGTCCACGCCCATGTATTTGCAGGTTTGGCAGACGCTCAAAAGGGTCAGGTATTCTTTGAGGCCTTTCTCCGTCGAGCAACCGCCGAGGTGCTCCCGAAGTTTCGCAAACGCTTTGATCGCGTGCTCGGCGTTGTTGTTGTTCCAAGGCACACCGTCGTAATTCAGAAACGTAAAGAGCTTGTCGCGGTTCTTCTCGAAGCGCTCCACGCAAGTCAACGCCCGTGGACTCTCGTAATCACGCACGACAACTTTTCGATAGAAACGCCCCACCGCAGCGACGTGCTTTCGCAGGAAGCGCTTTTTCAGGCCGCGGCGATCCACATCCTCAACGATAGTTTTCAGGAGCTGGCCGAAGCTCGTAACGATGTGTTTCATCTCCTCGTCGTAAGGGTCGTCCAGCATTGCGCCGTTCAAATCCCTGACGAGATGAATCAGGCACTTCTGTTGGGGACAATTGAACGAGTCATAAACCGCGTAGAAATCTGAGATGAGCACGCCCTTGAACTCACGGAGCGTAGCCTGGGCCATCTCGCCCTCGCGGCCGTCCGAATAGAGATATGCCACTTCATGCATGTTCGTGAAGACCCAGACGTAAGCGCGCTTGCCTTGGACGCTCGCGTGGGTTTCGTCGGCATGCACCACGCCTCCAGAGACGATCCGCTCCAGAATTTGTTGCTGAGTTTGGCTGTAGTACGCGGCCATATCTCGCTTCCAAAATGCGAAGGCCGAACTATTCAGATGCAGACCCAACAACCTCCCTAGTTCTTGGGCGACGATTCGAACTGGAATACAAAGTTCGATGACTTGATAGAAGAAAAGAGCATGGACACTTCTGCCGCATTTGGGATGGTTTCCAGGCCCAAGCCGATTCTCATAATCGCCGAAGGTAGCTTTGCACTTTGAACACCAGTAAGGTTGATATTCATATCGGAACACTCGCCTCTTGAGACTGGACCTTCCAAACAGAATCTCTTGGATTCTTTTAGAGCGAACCCCTCCTCGCTTAACGCCTTTTCTCATGCAGCGCGGGCATTGCCGAGAATCTTCGCTCCTCACAACTTTATCAACACGCCACATGATCTTCGCGTCTGGTTTGGCAATGCTGCGCAGTCGCTTCAGCCGTTTGCTGGATCGCACATAAATCCTGTCACGTTGGTAATCCCAATACGCCGCTTTGGTGACGAACTCCAACTCGCTCAATGGGCTGGAGAACTCGCGCCACTTGTTTACGAGCAGATGTTTTAGGTCTTCGGTATTGATTACTTCAGCCTCTTTGCCCGTGGCGGCTTGAACCCCTCCACGCACGGCCAGACCAGAGATTGCGTCAATCAGCAGTGCCAGAGCTTTGCAGTCTTCAGTGTTGTACGTGACGACTTTCTCTTTGAAAGCGGAGTCCTGCGTTTTGTCCCACCTGTTACGCCAAACAACCGTCTGCTTTCCCGACGATCCGGCCTCTGACCACCTGAACCCGAGCCAACCCGCAACTTCTTTCAAACCGTTTGAATAGGTTGGAAAGTAGGTTTGGGCGAACATCACCGAGACAACATTGATTGCCGGGGCCATTGCCCTTGCCACAAGCGAGCCTTCCGGCGGACTGCCGTAACGCGCTTCCATCTGCTTCAAGAAAGTTGTCTCGTAACTGCCGTAATGAATCAACACGGGCTTCTCGACGGTTTCGAGGATGGCAAGGAATTCCCGCCAAATCCTCCCCTCGTCCGCGACGGTGTCCGCCCACAGGCTGTGCTGGACGGCGGATTCGCCTTGGCGGATGCGCAGGCCGATGAGGTAGTAGAAATCGCGGTCGGGCAGGCCCTCGACATCCAGATAGACGGGCGTGCCTTCGATCTTGAGTTCCGGGCTACCGACGATGTGAATTTTCTTCTCTCGAATCGCCAGCGCCTTGAGCGAGTGATGATACTTCTCGCGTTTGTCGCGCAGCCGTTTGGGGCGTCGGCGCGGCCGGAACGTGTAGGAGAGTTGCGTGACGGTGAAGATGCCTTTGCTGCGGAGTTGCTGGCGCTCCTTCGCGCTCATGCCGGCCAGCAGGCTGAGGTCGTCCTTCTCAACCGCGATCTTCCGGCAGCGCGCCTGGAATTCGCACTCGGCGCAGTGCCGGTTCAGGACGAGATCAGGCGCGGAGCGCGGACCGCCGAGTCCGCGCGTTTCTTCACCGTCTGCGTCCGACTCGCGGACAGTGCTGTCCGCGTTCCGGCTGGTGGTAGAACTGCAAAGCAGGACGATCATTTTCTCGAGTCGCTTCCGCACTTCGGCCGCAAGACCCTTCGACGTAACAGAGGTTCGCGCGGACTCGGCGGTCCGCGCTCCGAGCTTCACCTTGAGCATGGCGCGGTCATCGCCGTGAATGATTTTGCCGAGGCTGCTTTCGCGAGCGAGCACTTGGGAGAGGACCAGCGCGTCGAATGCCAGCAGCAACCGGTCGTCCTTGGTGAGCTTGTTGCGGAAGACGAAACGGATGGGAACGAATTGGGCCGGCTTCCCCCGCCCTTCTGACGGCACACGCTCGACGGCGTGAAGGCGGGATTCCAACTGCTGCTCGGAGCGCGGACCGCCGAGTCCGCGCGTTTCTACATTCGGCTGGGACTCGCGGACAAGGCTGTCCGCGCTCCTGCACGGCGTTTGCGCTACCACATCCACCGCCAACCGCCATTTGGCGTTCTTGAGGTCCTCGGTGGCGGGCGGCGCAACGAGGCGCTCGGTTTCCGGTACTTCTTCCTGCAATCGTAGGGCTGCTTCGCGCTGGTAGGATTCCTCCTGGACACGAACCCATTCGGCGTATTCGTTTCGTGAACCGGTTTCACCGAGCGAACAGAGATAGCATTTGGTCGGGCATTTGAGGAAAGCTTCAAATAGTTGGGAAGTAATTTTCATGACGGGAGAATACTACCGCCCTTTCGTTTTCAAATACCACTTCCCGACTCGCGGACAAGGCTGTCCGCGCTCCTACTTCGGCCACTCGCTGACGCGATGCCACCAGTGTTCGAGCCGCTTCAGATATTGGTGCGGATTCGGCATCCGGTCGGCCAGCGATTGGCTGCCGAGGGATTTGTCTGGCCACAAATGCAGGTGATTCTCAATGCCGAGTTCCCTGGCCAGTTCGGAAACCGTGTGCAGCGCGTTAACGGCGTAGTCCTGCCAGCTTTCGCGCGTGGCGAATACTTCCGTCTGCAATCGAACGCCCGTTTCTGCTGCCTGGACTTCAATACGCACCACGTTTTCGGCCCGGATGTTGATGGGTTCGTGGAAAATGGTGAGCGGTTCGAGTTCGGCCACGGCTGTCAGCGTGGCGCGCAAGTCGGCCTCGTCGCACTCCGGATAGGTGGGCGCGACGGCAACATAGACGTGCAAGCCGGCTTCCTTCGCGGCGCGCAGCGCGGCCAGTCGCTGCGACGGCGCTGGGGCTTTCGGCTCATACACCTTGGCCAAGTCGTTGCGCATGGTGGGCAGGCTCATGCCAAAGACCAGACGTTTGCCGAAGCTCTGAAATAAATCGAAGTCGGCCCGCGCCAGCGGACTGCGGGTGAGGATGCGGACGTTGAGCGTGGATTCGTCGCGGATAAGTTCGAGGGAGCGGCGCACGAGGAAGCGCGCGTGCTCGGCCAATTCGCGCTGCCGCGCCGGGTCGGGATGGCGGATGACCTGATACGGGTCGGTCGTGCTGCAATAGATCACCGCGCGATTGCCGTCGGGCTTGAGTTGCTTGCGCGGCGTGTTCTCAGCGGAGCGCAGCGAGGTGAGGAATTTCTGTTCATCCCACGGCCGGAGCAGGACGTAATCGCCCCACTCGGCGTCCGGGTCTGTGACGCCGTATTCGGCAAGCTTCGGTCCTTGCTTGATGGTCGCCGCGCTCGGCACGTAACAAAACCGGCACGCGTGCGAGCATCCGACCGCCACGTTGAACGCCCAATTCGAGAGACTCTTGTAGATGAAATGATTCTCCGCGATGACGGCGGGCGCGTGCCAGAAATCCACGGGCGACTTCTGCAGCTTCAGGCCCAAGCGAGTTTGCGCTGATCTTCTCTCAAGGATTTTCACCCTTCGCAGATTCGGCAGGCGGTGCGTTTTCGACCAACTCGCGCACACAGGGGAGTTGTGTTCCCAAAACCTCGTCAACGATCCCAAGCCAATAGGCGTCCGTTGCCGAAAGAGAATTCTCGCTTTGTTGAAGTCGTTTGCACAGCGAATACACGAAATGCCACAGCGATTCCATCCGCGTTTCCATGTGCTCGAGCAATTTCGCTCTCCCCTCTTTCGCGAATTCTGCCTCCAACTCCTGCTTTTCTGCTTCGGTCAGATATAGCTGCCATCGCTTCGCGACAAATTTCTCCAGGAACTGACGATGCGGGCCGAAATTGAAGTCGTTGAACATCACAAAGTCGCCGACCGCCTTGGCAAGACCGCCACGAGTCAAAGTCCAGTAGCGACCTCTATTTTTGGCCAGTTCGTAATCAAGAATGAAGCGCAAGATATCCGTTTCAACTTCGCCCCAGTCACGATCCTTGGCATTGAGCCGCTCCCAGATAAAACCGCTCAGATCAGACGCCCCTTTGTAGTCTTCTAGCGCTTGCTGTGGCAACCTTCGCAGGTGAAATGAAAGTTGCCTCCGCAAGATAGCGCCGAACACATCGACCTCCGGTGCGTTTGGCAGACTGAGTTCTGTCCGAGCTTTTTGAAAGGAGGCTCGTTGACAGAGGAACAAGAACATGAACCGCTCTACGCTTCGTTCCGCGAGTCGGATGGCAAAGAACTCATTCGCGGCTTGAAGGTCATCCGCAATCGTCTGCGCTGCTTCGAGAGTGATTCCCTCCTCCAAATACTGTCGAGTCCCGTGGTAATGCACTTGAGCCTCCGGGTAGGCGATGGCGTAGTCGCCTGCTGCCAGGAGATCAGCAGCGGCACTGTGAGCGCTGCCGGTGACGACGGTGATGATTCGAGGGGCTTGGCCGTCTTGTCCCGGACACCGCAGCAGACCTGCGAGCACACCGCCCAATCGCGTGCTCCCACCTGGACTATCAATATAGACAGTTATGGGCTGATTGCCCTGTGATCGAAGAGAGCGAATTTGCGGCGTCAGCCTGTCGATCAACTCCTGGTTGATCGTCCCGGTTACGAAAACCGCGCGAGAATCATTGGCGCGATAGCTCGGATGTGGTTGGCCCATCGGAACTCATTCTTTCGCACAGCGCGCTAGAGCAGCCGTCGGGTAAGTGCTTTCTGTGTCATCAGCGTCGAACAACGCAGGTTGATCCTTCGCCTTCTTCCGGATGTTCTCAAAAAAAGAGGCGAGGTCGCTTCCGTAATTACGCCGCACGCGCTCCAGAGCAGAAGTCAACTCCTCGTCTGGGTCAGAGACGATTACAGTTTCACTCGGTTTCGTATTCGAATCCATGACGAGTGCAATGTAGCTGGTTTCAATATGAATCTGCAAGTGGTTTCTTGAATGGCCGAGTTCGGCCTAAATCCTCGACCAACTCCGCCAGTCGCATGCGCGATGTCACCGGCGTTTGAGCCGCTGCAGATATATGTGCGCATTCATCGTATCCGGATACGCCTCGGCCAGCGCGGCGGCACCAGCCAGAGGCCAAGCGCCACGGCCAGGAAAAAAGCGAGATAGATGATCGTAAAGACGTTCTCGCTGAGATCGAAGAACATCACCCGGTGCAGCCAGTGCTGGATGAATGACCCTTGGTAACGCTCTTCACCTCCGGCTAGCAATCGCCACCGATCTTCCCACGTAGTCAGAGGACAGACAAAGCCCGCGACTGACTCGGCAACCACCACACCGATGGCCACAAGGTGCGTCACACGAAACCAAAAGTTCCGCACGAAGACCCAGTGACGCAGCCAGCCGATCCAAATCAGCAGCAGCCCAATGATGACGAAAGCAACAAAGGCGGCATGAACAACCAACACCAAATCGGCCAGCACGAGATAAAACCGCTGGGGGCTTGTCATAAACCGACGATGCCGCAGCGTGTGCCGACTGACAAGGATACAGCACGACATACGTTGGCTGAAGTTGAGCTGCTCGAGATATTTCTCCCAATAGCATCGTCCAATTCTCCGGATTTCCCGGTGGCGGACGGGGCTTTGAGCGCCTATGGTTGCGACATGAGCACAGTCAGGTTCTGCAAAAATGCTCTTGTGTGGGCGCTTTTCCTCTTCCAGTGGCACTGGGTTAGCACCGAGTTGCGCGCCGACGATGTGCTGTTTGACGCCGACCGGCGACGCATGGTGGCGGAGCAACTTGCGGGTCCGGGTCGCGGCCTTACGAACGCACGGGTGCTGTCGGTCATGGGCAAGGTGCCACGGCATGAATTCGTGCCGGCGAGTCTGCGCACTCAGGCTTACGACGACCGTCCACTCCCCATCGGCCACGGGCAAACCATTTCGCAGCCCTTCATCGTCGCGTTCATGACGGAAAAGCTTGAACCGAAAGCCACCGACAAGATCCTGGAGATCGGCACCGGGTCCGGCTATCAGGCGGCCGTTCTCGCTGAATTGGTCGCCAAGGTCTATACGATTGAGATCGTCGAACCGCTGGCTCTTCGGGCGGAAGCCGACCTGAAACGTCTCGGCTACACCAACGTCCTGGTCAGGGCGGGCGACGGTTACAAAGGCTGGCCCGAAGCCGCACCGTTCGATGCGATCATCGTCACGTGCGCGCCCGATCATGTCCCGCAACCGTTGGTGGACCAACTCAAGGAAGGCGGACGGATGATCATTCCGGTCGGACCACTGGGCGACCAAGAGCTTTTTGTTCTGCAAAAGAAAGCAGGCAAGGTCGAGCAGCGCGCGGTTCTGCCGGTCCGGTTCGTACCCATGACGGGACGGAAGGGAGCAGACACAAAGCAGTGAACGCTTCGCTGGGGCAGCCGACGCTGTGGTTGGAGTCCAAGCTTTAGCTTGCGCCGGAGCGGTTGGCGATTCTGCAAGCTGAAGCTTGAACTCCAACTCCTGAATGCGACCCGTGAACCCGCAACGCCAACTCGGTCTGGTGAGCGCAACGGCGCTGGTCGTCGCCAATATGATCGGCACCGGCGTGTTCACGACCAGTGGATTTCTGCTGGCCGAATTGCGTTCGCCCTGGCTCGTGCTGGCAGCGTGGGCAGTGGGCGGCGTGATCGCCACGCTCGGCGCGCTCAGCTACGGAGCACTGGCTCGTCGCATCCCGGAGTCGGGCGGCGAATATCTTTTCCTTTCACGAACGCTGCATCCTGCCGCCGGTTATCTCGCAGGCTGGGTTTCGTTGTTGGTCGGGTTCTCGGCGCCATTGGCCGCCGCCGCTTTCGCGTTCGGAGAATACTCGAAGAGTTGGCTAACCGCCTGGTCTCCACGTATGAGCGGCACTCTGTTGGTCATCACCTTTTCCCTGTTGCACGCAGCGCACGTCCGACGCGGTGCGTGGGTGCAAAACGTCGCCGTTATTTTCAAGGTCGTTCTGATAGTGGTGTTCGCTGGGTTCGCTTTTTCGAAACTGCCGCTGCCCGTGGACATGGCCGTTGATGCGTTTCCGCTGTCCGCGTTTGGCGTATCGCTGGTGTGGATTTCTTTCAGCTACTCGGGCTGGAATGCGGCGATTTACATTGGGAGCGAGGTGCGCGATCCGGAGCGCAACCTGCCGCGCGCGTTGCTGCTGGGGACGGGATTGGTCACGTTCCTCTATCTCGCGCTCAACACCGTGTTCGTTTTCGCCGCGCCACCCGCAGCGCTGGCGGGCAAACTGGACATTGGCCGTGTCGCCGCCGAACACCTCGGCGGCCCGGCTTTGGCAAACGTCGTCGCCGCGCTCGTGGCGTTGACCTTGGTAAGCTCGACCTCATCGATGATCATGGCCGGCCCGCGGGTCTATGCGCGGATGGCGGCGGACGGCTATTTGCCATGTTGGTTGAAAACTCGAGAAGGCCCACCGCGCGCGGCAATTTTCTTCCAAGGTTTCCTCGCGCTCCTTCTACTCTGGACAACCGCATTCGAGGGCCTGCTCACTTACATCGGCTTCACACTCGGCTTGAGCACGGCGGCGACCGTGCTGGGGCTGGTGCGGCTGCGCCGGCGTGAAGGCAAACAATTGCGCGTGCCGGGCTGGCCGTGGGTGCCGACACTATTTCTGATCAGCGTATCGGGAACCACTGTGTTCAGCATCAGCCGTCGCCCGATGGAAAGTCTTCTCGGCATGGCGACCATTGGAGTTGGCTGGTTGGCCTGGCGATGGAGCCAAAGAAGGAAGTGAAACAACCAAAGCGCACACTCGAATGTCTCGGCCAGAACCAAGACGAGTGGTCTTCGAGAGCGTCGAACCGCCTCTATCACCGCTACTACCTGCGACCGAAACCGATTCTCCGCATCTTCAAAATCATGCTGGAGGACAAGGACGTTTGTGTCCGGTGACTGCCCGAAGGCTACGAATTCTTCAAAAGGCTTAGGCAACGCCGCAGCGACTTGGCGGCGGCACAATCGGCGGTAGGTTAGTTTCCGTTTCGGTGATTCTGAACTCGAATTTTTGCAAGTTGCGGAATCGCCCGCTGCGCCATTGCGAAGTACTCCGGGGACATTTCAAGTCCGACGCTTCGTAAACCTTGTTGTTCTGCAGCTGCGATTGCCGACCCGGATCCCATGAAAGGGTCCAGAATCACGCCTGTTTCAAAAGGGAGCACAGCGCGAACGATTTGGCGGATGAAGGCTTGAGGTTTTAGCGATGGATGACAAGCGATGTCTCTTTCCACCCTCGGTGCAACCCCCGATTGGATGAGATCTCGAAAAGGTGCGTCCTTCGAGGGTCGGCGCAAGGCCCCTGCTTTCCATTTGAGCAAATTGTCTCGGACCCGTCCCTCACAAGGTTTTCGGAAGACAAGCCACGGTTCCCATGACGACCGCGGGACAACCGAAAGCTGGCTGTATTTTCTGTGCGCTCCCTTTGGGCGATCACCTCCTCGTAAAGTTTTCACTATCCTGGCAACTTGGCCGCGCAACTCAAATCCGGCTTCCAAGAATTCTGCGATGACCAAGTGGAGCAAAAGATTTTGGGTCGCGAGAATGACGTGTCCCCCGGGAACAAGAACCTTGAAAAGTAGCGGAGCTAGTTGCCCGTGGAATTTTTTTACCTCCGCGATTTGGTTTTCGGTCAAGACAGTAAAACGCGGCATAGGACTTCGCTGATGCCCATCATAGTTAGGCGGCAGCCTCCAGATTCCGCCCTTGCCATTCTTTCTCTTGCGAAGTTCCTCCTTGGAATACTCGATGATCGCGTAAGGGGGGTCGGTGACAATTGCATGCACTGTCTTCGCTCGCCGCTTCTTCAACCACTCGAACGCATTGACACGGTAGATTGTATAGCGGTTCGGCTGCTTCATGAGTGAGTTTTCCGGGAATGAGTGAATGGAGTGAGGATTTCCACCATGACGGCATGCCGCACGGCCCTGCGCGGCTTGTCGTTTGCGCCCTTTTCGACGGCCCGTACGTAATTCACGGCTCCGTCACTTGCCTTCGCGTCTTCGTCTGCCAAACGTGCATCAACTTCGGCTTCAAATTCGTTCAACGCTTTTCGCACGTTCGTGCGCTTTTTTTCAGAAAAGTCATGTGATCTAAGGAGACTCGCAGCGGCAATAAAAAGTGTGTAGAAATCCGTCTTGTTGCTCCAACGCGTAGCTTTGATGTCGGGGAGAACCTTCTGAATCATTTCGAGTGTTCGGTCGAACAGCCTGTGACCCTTCCGCTGCTCGGGGAATTCATCTTCATAGTCTTCGTACTGGCGGTAGTACTCGTCGAGAACCGCCGCACTCCCGCCTTGCGGCCCGTGCAGCGTTCCAATCATCAATTCGCTCACGAACTCCACGTCTCCCATGCGCCGAATTGATGCCGTAGAGACGATTTTGTTTTCAGCCCAATACTCGATATCTGCAAGCTTTTCGATCAGTTTCACAAACGGACCTGAAAACGTCGCGTGTCTAAGCTCCTGAGGTTTGAGAGGCGTCAAGAACTTGTTCAGGCGACGAAACATGTCACGTACTTGTTCGTCATCTTCAGTGTTCAGATAACGCACGGCGAACTTGTATCCGTAGAGCTTCTTTTTTTCGTCTGGGTTGAGATCGTTGATAGTCTTGTTCCGCCATTCGGAGTTTGGCTCAAGCTTATCAAGAGTGAATTTGTTGAAGTCCTTTTCCTCAGGGTCGATTTCAGCCCCGAGGAATTGGAGCACTGCTCGAGTCCGCTGTTGTCCATCTACGATTGCGTAAGTGACTTTCCCCTCAGGCGTAGTTGTCTGTTGGATGTAGATCTCCGGTACGGGCAAGTCCATGAGTATGGATTCGACCAAAGAGCATTTCTGTCGAGCGGCCCAAACAGGTTTTCTTTGAAACGGAGGTTTGATTATCAGCGTTCCCTCCAAATATCGGTCGCGAAACCAGGCTACATTTTGTTGCGTTGATTCGAAGTTCATATTGGTGTTTAGATTGAAACAATGGCCTTCAATTCGCTCAAGCCAGCAGTGTGATAAAGTAGCGCATGCTCCCAGCTTCGGTACAGCCGTCCAGACACGTCGCGTGCTCCGAACTCTGGATACAGACTGAGGCTTCTGAATGCCGCGAACCACTTTGCGGAGAAATCCCGTACAGGTGCAAGCGAATGAGGAAAAGATAACCCTTCAAATCTGATCTGGTCCGGACAAAACCAGCCCCAATACAAATCATCCTTGCGCGTGCTGCACCAGCGAAAATCTACCTCCGCCAATCTTCGTCCCCGACGAGGATAATGCCAATTCAGGATTGTATGCCAGATTCCGTCGAACAAAGCAGGGTCAACGATGAGCACGTCAATATCCGAACGCTCATTGAATTCGCGGCTGAAACTGTCCGGACTCAAACTAAAGCCGATCTTCGCACTCCCGACAATCCGCACATTCTCCGGCCTCGTCGGCAACTCATGGCAGAGATGCTGTGCGAGCTTTGTCTGTCGCTCGGGAAATCGTTTGAAGACGTATGGCGTGCCTTCAAACAAGTACTCCTGAACAAGCGATTTCAGTGGCTTTGTCCGCAACAGGTCTTTGAATTCGCTGGGCGTCGGATACACGCCCGAATGAGAATACGAACCCGGAAAGTTCACAAGAACGAAACAGCACCAATCGCCAGCGAAACCACGAATAGGAAACTGTAGAGCGTTTGAGTTTGGTCACTTTGGCCACTCGCTGACGCGATGCGACCAGTGTTCGAGTCGCTTCAGATACGTGCGCCGATTCGATATCCGGTCATTCCCCTGACTTTCGGCGTTGGCAAAGTTCCTTCAGCCCTTCTTCCACTTCGGCGCGGGGCAGATTGGCTTGGCTCAACACCGCGTCGCTTCGCGCCAGCAGCCGTTGGTAGAAGGCGATGCCGAACTCCACGATGGCATCGTTGTCCGGCTCGGCGTCGAGCATGGCGAACAGCGCGTCCTCGGCCTTGGCGAATTCACCGGTGCACTCGTAGTGTTGCATCAACAGGGCGTGAGTCCGCATCGGCAGGGGCGGGGGCAAGGCAGTGACGAGCATTTCGACTTTGGGCACGAAATCGGGACAATCAGAGACTTCGCCCCTCGCCAGAGTGTCGAGCAACACGTGCAAAGCTTTCAGGTAACATTCGCGGCTATGTTCGGGATGATCTTGAGCCGCCGCCACATCGCCGGCTTGCTTGAGCAGCGCTGTCAGCAGCAGGGTTTTGTGCCGCACGACCTGGGTGGGTTCACCTTGCACCAACCGGGCGAGCAGTTCGGTTTCGGAGAGGCGCGCCACGGCTTGCGCGCCGTCGCCGATGAGTCGCTGGAACTCGGCATCCAGCGCCTCGGAGGCTTCCGTCCAGCGTTGGCCCTTCTTCAAGGAGTTGATTCGCGCCAGCGCCCGGATACACTCCTCAATCATCCGCAAGATGTAGTCGCGCCGAATCATGAGGACCGGAAATCACATGCTCTTCACATCACTGCGGGCCTGTTCTTCTTGGTGTTGCCCGATTCAGTTTGGCGATTGATTCGTCTTTGATGAACCCGTGATAAAGACCCATGTAGTACGGGAGTAGAAACACCGCGCCGTCCGCGAGTTCACGACCATCGCCGCCGGTATCCAGCGCGAACGGATTATGGTTCCAGTGATTGAAGAAACGTTCATCGACGGGGATCACCTTGCCGTTGACGCGATAGCCGGAGCGTTGACCTCTCCGCGCAAAACCGAAGCCGCCCTCCGGCCTCAATAATACGAGGTCAAGGCGATGGCTGTTCGTGTGCCGCCAGTCAAACCGATCCAGCGGAAATCGCTTCAACGTCTCGACCGCGTCCTCCAGCCAGCCCGTTGACGGATTGAAACCTCGCGCCGGACGGTCGTCGGTGGATTGCCTTCCAAAAGTGGATGCACCGAACACGAAGTTGAAGAACGGGTTCATCTCCGGAGATTCAAGCGTCCAATAAGTGTAGAAAGGATAGCGCGCTGCCGCCGTCAGCTTCGGGTCGTTGCCGTATTTCATCAGATTGTAAAAGGACATGAACGCCATCTCGTCGTCGGATTGATTGCCGGTGCCGACGCCCTGCTGCGGTTTCGGAACGCGCAGGTTTGTGTCGAAGGCGTACTTCTCGCAAAGCACGTTGATGAGCTGGCGATAATGGGAATCGCCGGTGACGTGTTCGGTGGCGGCGAGGTAAGAGAGCAGGCTCAGCGACCTGATGCCGCGCTCGCCGGACCATCGCGGGTCGTGATTCAACACGTCGGGATTATAAACGCCCCAGCGCGTCGGCGTGCCGTCGTGGTCGATCAAATTGAAGTCATGACTGATGATGTGATCCATGAGTGCGCGCAAGTGTTCGCGGACGCGCGCTTTCTCGGCTTCGGTCTCGCACACGAGATCGTAATAAAGCGGGTAGAAGAAAAAGTGGCCATCCAGCTCGTCGGAGCTGGTGTCGCTCTTCCAATACCACTGGCCGTCCTTGCTCTTGGGCCAGCGCGGTTCATACACCTTCCACAGCGGATCGCGTTCATGTTCGCGTTTGTCACCTTCTATCCGGCCAATGTTTGGGTCGCGCCCGCTGGTGGGCAGAATGGTCCGCGCCACGTAGCCCGGCGGCGGAGAATGTTCGCCGCCTTGTGTGACTTGACCGAGCCAGCGCAGCGCTTCGAACGCCTTCTGCGCCCGGTTTTTTGCCAACGGATTTTTAGTCGCGCCGTAGGCGAAACACTCGCCCGCGCCGTACATGCTTGTCCAGAGACCGTCATTGTCGCTGTCGGTTTGAGTGAATTGGTTCGTCGAGCCGGTCTTCGCCACGTAAACTTCCAGGACGTATTCCCACGGCGTCCGCCGATGAAGCGCGTCGATTTGATCTTCGTAGAATTTCGCCTTCTCGCTGAGCGTCATGCTTCGGCGTTCAATGAAACTGAGGCCTGCCGAAGTCGCGATCCAGGCATGTCCTTCGCGCGTGATCGCAATTTCATTGACGACATCGTCGGGCAACCAGCGCCGGCCCTGGCGATACTCCCAATTCTTCCCATCGAAACGGATTGCACCCATGCGCGTCCCGAACCACACAACGCCATCCGGACCCACCGCCATCGTCCTGAAATCATTGTATGGCAATCCCTCGGCACCGGTGAACAGCGTCCACTCCTTGTCGAAACGTCCCACGCCCTGCGGCGAAGCAAACCACAAACGCCCCAAACTGTCATAAGCCACGCCGCGCACATTAATTGGCGCCCAACTGCGACCCTTCTTGTCCGAGGGAAAGAGACGCGTCCACTTCTTTGCTTCGCGTTGGAAAAGCCCAGACGCCGCGCCCACGAAAAAATCAGGCCCATCGGCGACCGCGAACACTTCCCGGTTCGTGCCCAAGGTTTCATTCAGCGGAGTCACCGGTTCAAACTTGTCACCTTTCTTTTCGAACAGACCGCGATCAGTCGCCAGATAAGTACCTCCGCCGATGCCGAGCGAGTTCACCTTCACTCCAAGCGGCAACCGGGCGATGGGCTTTATCTTTTCTCCGTCCAGCGCGAAGAGTTGACCTTTCGATACAAACGCAGACGAGCCGGTGGCCAGCGCTTCCACGGGCGCGCCGAAGGTGGCTTTAACTACTGACCAATGACCATCCACGAACCGCGCCAGCCCGTTGGTCGTCCCCGCGAGAACCGTGTGCTCGTCTTGAAGCACAACACAAATCACAGCATTCGCGGGAAGTCCATCCGCAGTTGTGAATTCCCTCCGTACTTCATGCTTGAAAGTACCGATGGTGACGGACGGTGATTGTGCCGCGGCGAAGGTAAGACTGGCGAGCAATGCCGCGAGGGAGGACACGGAAGGAAAAGGAGTTTGCATGGTGACGATGGTAACTTTGTTTAGAGGACGCAACATTATGGTTTGAGCGCGACGTTTCAACTCGAAACCGCCATCGACCAAGGTGCGATTAACTCGCGTGGCTCAATCGCCTTGTTCGACCCAGGCTTCGTTGAAATGGGCGTGCTTGATGGTTTTCAAGTTGAAGCTGTAGGTTGCGTGCAGCGAACCATCACGCGACTGGATGAGCGAGGGGTAGTCAAATCGCCCGCCGGCTTGGTTCTCCAGGTGCCGTTTCCAGCGCCAGGATTTTCCCTCGTCGGTGGAGATTGAAACCGCCAGGCAGTCGCGCGGGCCACCCTCTTTGTCGTTGTAAATCATCATGAGGTGGCAGTTGCGGAGCATCACGGCCTCGATGCCGGCACCGGGATTGGGCAGATCGGTGTTGGTGATTTCCGTCCAGGTTATGCCGCCGTCACCCGATTCGCTGCGCCGGATGCGGTGCGTGCCGCCGGCGTCGCGAAGGTAAGCGACCAACCGACCGTCCTTCAGTCGAACCACGCTGGGCTGCTCAACGCCACCGCCGGGGACGACGTGGGAAGTGGTCCAGGTTTCGCCGCCGTCGCGGGTCATGGCCATGGCAGCGACACTGAAATTTTCGTTGGCCAGAGGCAGCAACAGTGTGCCATCGCGCAGAATCAAAGGATGAACCCGTGGCATCCAACCGAGGCGGCGCGCGAAGGGGTCTTTGAGCCGGCCCTTCAGAATATCAGAGAAAGCCATCAGCCGGCTGTTCTCGCTGGCGCGGTTGCGAAGCTGTTCGGTGAGGCGGGTCACCGCTTCATCGAGGTCGGGCGGGCGCGGCACCAGAATGTTTTCGCGTTCCCAGCGAGGGTGTGCTGCACCTTCATAATCGGAGGAAACTTTGTACCACAACAGGCTGCTTTCCCAGGAACGAATCGGCACCGCGAGCAACGTTGCGTGAAACAACCAGAGCCGCTTCTGCTGATCGATGACCAGCGCCGGGTTGTTGTCCGAAAGGCCGAACGTGTCGGACATGACAAACGGCTTCTCCCACGCCGACCTGCCTTTTCTTCGCCGCGCACCGCCAATCCGCACATTGTCACTTTTGTCCTGATCGCCCTGATAAAAGTTGGTGCCCAGGGCCGGCCCGTTCTCGTACCAGACGGCCAGCAGATTTCGACGGGGAGTTTCGACAACGCACGAGGCGTGGACATGGCCATGACTTTCGACCACCGGGTCAAAGATCCATTCGGACTCGTAAAGAGGCGACTCCGCAGCGAACGTACTGCCGCCGATGAGCACGACAAGCCTGAAAACCACAAAACACTTTTTCATATTGCCGGCTAACCCTGACAGAAATTGCCCGTTGCCGAAACAAAAAGTGCACCGTTTCGCGACTCCGAAAGAGACGTTTCTAGCTTTGACGCCGCAGGAACCGGTCTTCACACTTCCGCTGTGAAAACCCAGCGCTGCCTCTTCATGCCGTTCATCCTCGCGAAGCGAAAACATCTGTCATTATTGGTGACGCTGTGCCTGTTGAAACCAGGTTTCCAACCAGCCGTCACCGCCGCGCCGACTGTGACCGATGCGGTCCGACCCACCGGTCGCATTGTTCAAAAGTCGTCAGCGGAGAAAGGCGCCATCACGCCAGCGGCGATGACCGCGTGGAAAATTGTTTGTGATTCCGCCGCTACGGAATCCGAACGCTACGCCGCGACAGAGTTTCAGCGATTGTTCAAAGGCATGACCGGCGCGTTGCTGCCCGTGGTGGAATCTATGGCGGCAAACCAAGCCGCGGTCTTCGTCGGTCAGGACGCGGTCGCGCATGCCGGCCAAACGGCGGATGGTGGCGATTTGGGCGAGGAAGCGTTGCGGATTCGCGTTGGACCGAAGGGGGTGTGTATTGACGGCGGGCGACCGCGCGGCACCCTCTACGGCGTCTATGAATTCTTCGAGGAGTTGTGCGGCGTGCGGTTCCTGACATTCGATGACACCTATTTTCCGCCGGACGCGGCGCAACGGAAAATTCCGGTCGGCGTTCGCGTCGTGAATCCAACGTTCGCCTTCCGCTGGTCGTATTACGGCGAGAACAGCCGGCACCCAGAATTCGCCGCGCGCTTGAGAGTCAACACGGTGAGCGATGATCCAAAGCTCGGCGGGCGCACGGGTTTCCGGTTGGTCAATCACAACGTCGCCTACCTCGTGCCCCCGGCGAAATACGGCAAGGCGCACCCGGAGTATTACGCGCTGGTGGCCGGCGAGCGGAAACTGGAGATGGGTGGCGGCGGACCACAGTTGTGCATGAGCAATCCGGAGTTGATCAACGTCGTCGTGAATGCCGTGCTCGAGGAGATCAGAAAAAATCCGACCGCCCGCAACCTCAACATCGCGCAAATGGACAATGAGAGTTTTTGCACCTGCGCGCGCTGCGCGGAGATTGACGCGCGGGAGGAATCGCACGCCGGGGCGACGCTCGCCTTCGTCAACGCGGTTGCCGAGCGCATCGAGAAAACCAACCCCGACGTGTTCATCAGCACTTTCGCCTATCAGTACACCCGCAAACCGCCCAAGATTCTCAAGCCGCGCCGCAACGTGATGATCCAGTTGTGCAGCATCGAGTGCTGCGATTTCCACGCCATCGATGATCCAGCGTGTCCGTTGAACCGCTCGTTCTGCGCGGACATGGCGGGCTGGAAGAAGATCGCGAACAACGTCTTCATCTGGCACTACAACACCAACTTCAAGGGCTACCTCCTCCCGTTCCCCAACTTGCGCAGCATCGGCCGGAGCGTTTCCTTTTTTGCGAAGAACAACGGCCAGGGCGTGTTCATGCAGGCGGCGGGCAACGGCTTTTCCACCGAACTCAGCGATCTACGCAACTATGTCATGGCGCGTTGTCTCTGGAAGCCCGGTCGCGATAGTTGGAAGGAGGCGGAGGAATTTTGCCGGCTCCATTACGCTGAAGCCGCCGGGCCGATCCTGGCCTACCTGAAGTACTATCACAACCTCGTCGGCAAATCGGGAGTGCATCCCACCTGTTTCCCAACGGAGTCGTCGTTGTGCATCACGCCGGAGTCCGCGCGACGCATCATGGGGTACTTCGAGGAGGCATTGTTGCTGGCGAAGTCGGATGCCGTGCGCGCTCGCATCGAGAAGGCTTCGCTCTGCGCGTATCGTGCCGCGGTGAGTGCGTCGAGCATGCGCTTGGTTTATCGCAATGCCGTCTGCCACCCCGACCTTGAAGGATTCGATCCTGGCCTGTTGGATCGTTACGCGGCGTTGTGCACGCGTTTCGGCGCCACGATGGATGACGAACACGTCTCGACGGAGAAATTCCTCGGCGCGATGCGCGGACTGCACAACGGGTTGAAGGCCGTCAGTTTGGAAAACGAATCCTGGCGCGTGGTGGTGCTGCCGGAGAGCAATGCGAAGGTGGTGGAGATGACGTACAAACCCACCGGTCGCAATGTGGTTCGCGCCCCGCGGTCGTTCAATCGCTTCCGTCACGAGGAATGGGTGCGCCAAGGCGAGGGACCCATCGCCGAAAACATTAGGGCGTTCGATGTTCAGGCCGAACCGACCAGGGCCGTCTTGTCATTGACGACGAAAGACGGTGCCCGCATCCAGCGCACCATTTCCCTGACGGACGACGCGGTCCGCTTCGAGACCACGATGACTGCGGACGCGCCGCGCAGGTTCGATTTCCTCGTGCATCCGGAATACGACACCGCCACGATGTCCGATGATCCCCGCGTGCTGGCCATTTACGTCAGGCAATCGGATTGGACGCACGCCAACCGCCAATGGCGCGAGGCGATGCCGACCGACCAGCAAATGGACGTGATCAAGAATGCCGTCGGCGGCGGGGCCTTCGCCTACTTCAATCATCAGGCCAAGTTCGGTGTGGAACAGCGCTTCGATCCCGCCGACTTCAGCGGGCTCGGACTCTTTTGGAATCCCTCGCGGCAGCAGATCAATCTCGAAATGATCTCGAAAACTGTGTCGTTGGAAAAAGGAGAACGCGCGCGTTTCGCCTACGAAGTGCGTTATCTCAGGGAAGCGCCCAAGCGCAACCGTTGACCAAAACCGAACTTACTCCGTGAGGGAAATCATGAAGAACCAACTAACGCGGTTATCGGATCGCTTCGTGTATTTCAACCGGCTCGTGGGGAACCTTGACCATTCCAAAACCGCGCAACAGGATCGTGAACCGATGGGCAGGAGCGCGGACAGCCTTGTCCGCGAGTTTCCATGTACCGGTTCGCGCGGACAAGGCTGTCCGCGCTCCGATGGCGAGTTCTTGGGCCGCAGGAATGTACTCACTCTCGTGGCAATCGTTCTTGCCGCCACATCACTCTCGGTGATTTCCGCCTCCGGAGGGTCAGCCGCGTTGTTAAGCAAAGAACGGATGCTGATGGTCCACGGCCACCTGCGTTTCATTCTCGGCCTTTACGAGAACCCGAAAGATGACGCAGTCCTCAAGGAAGCAGTCGAGTCCGGGTTCAACCTGATTCAATGCGCGCCTGAAGTTGCCGATCTGGACCGCGTGCAGCGCCTCGGCGCCAGGGCGTGGGTGAACGTTGGGGGCGCGCTGGACTTGAGCCAGGACGACACCCATCGGCGAGCGCAGCTCACCGCGCTGGTTAAACGTGTGTCGGGTCATCCCGCTCTGCTGGTCTGGGAAGGGCCGGACGAAATCCTCTGGAACAATTGGTGGGGGACCATGGAGCAGATCCGTCCGGAACTTGAAACGATGCGCAAGGCGGCGGAAGGCAAGGCCGAACTCGAAGCGTTAAGCCGCCGCGCCCGGGATTTGTTCGAGCGCGGCCTTTATGCTGACTTTGAGAAAGTGCGGACCGAGTTCTGGCGCAAAGCGGGTCAGCCATCGCCGAATCCTAGTGTCCGCATTGACGACGCTCCCGCCCGTGTGCGCAGGAGTGGCGAGGGAATTACTGCCGGCATCCGGGCGCTGCGAGAACTGGATTCCGCTCACGTCATCTGGTTGAACCACGCGCCCCGAAATTCGGTCGCCGACCTGCGCCTTTACAATCGCGCGGTGGACATGGCTGGCTGCGACATTTATCCGGCTCCGGCAAATTTGATGGTCGGGCACAGCGATCTGTTGGACCTGGGGCTGACCTCGGTTGGGGCGTACACGGAACGGATGCGCCAGGCCGCGCCCGGAAAAACCTGCGCGATGGTGCTCCAGGGTTTCGGCTGGCGCGACTTGAAGGAGAAGCCCAACGAAAAGGAAACCGCCGTCGGCATCGGTCGGCGACCGACCTGGGCCGAATCTCGTTTCATGGCTTACGACGCGATCATTCATGGCGCGAACGCCATTCTCTATTGGGGCACGGCATACATGAAACCCGTAGAGGATGACGGCTCGGCTGCAAGCGGACGCCCGCGGATGTGGCGGGAATTGCTCCGGGTCGCACGCGAACTTCGGGCGCTCGAACCGGCGCTCGTCGCTCTGCCGCTAAAGTCGCCGTCAGTTCGCCAGGCCGAAACCTACGGCTCGATTGACGGCAAGGGAATCCTCTGCTCATTGCGCCGCGTGGACGATGATTTCGTTTTGCTGGTTGTGAACGAGACCGGTGACGGCCTCGGTTTCTCGATTGAAAACCTGCCGGCGAAACTCAACGGGCGAACGTTGCATCGGCTTTACTCCTTGGAGGAGCAATTGGTGGCCAAACGCAGTTTCAACGATGGAATAGGACCCCGCGAAGTCCATGTGTATGCGACTTCGCGACGGTTCGAGGATCCGCTGGCGCGGAACAATCAGAATTGAGCCATGAAAAGCAGGAACAGGTTGTTTGCGCTCGCAAGCGCACTGCGGATGCATTGGCTATCTTTGCTTGCGCTCGCTGTCCTTGAGAGTTGCACCGTTTGTGCAACGACCGCTGCCGAGTTTCCTGCTGCCGACTGGGAGCGCGTCACGGAGCACACTCAGTTCAGCCCGCGCGACACGGCGGAGGGTGTCGTCTTCGGCGGGAAGATGTGGTTGAGCAATGGCTACCTTAACGGCGGCATTCTCGTCCGCGATCTTTGGTCCTCGATCGACGGCATCACGTGGAAGTTGATCACCACCAACGCGCCTTACGACGGCTACGCGGAGATGACGGTTTATGCCGGAAAAATTTGGGCGGTGAAACAGAGCGTGCGGAATTCGGCGGACGGTGTGAACTGGAAGCAAATCGCGGAGAAGACGCCCTTCGGCGTCCGCAGCTACGGCGAACTTGTCGTGCATGATGGCATGATGTGGCAACTCGGCAGCGGCGAGGATGTCTGGAGCACCACGAATGGCGTGACTTGGAAATGCTTGGCGGCGCACGCGCCGTATGGATCGCGTTTCGCCTCAGCAGCCGTCGCTTTCAAAGGCAAGCTCTGGGTCATAGGCGGCGCCGTGGAGAAGACCAACACGCCACGGGAAATGGTATATCCGGAATTCACCACCTTCAATGACGTGTGGTGCTCCTCCGACGGCGCTGACTGGACTCGCGTTGTCGAACATGCGCCGTGGTTGCCGCGGATGTGGTTTGTCCCGATCGTTTATGCCGACCGGCTCTGGATCATCGGCGGCTTCGACAACGTGCATCGCGCGAACTTCGATGACGCGTGGTGGACGGAAGACGGCATCAAATGGCACCGCCTCGACACGAAGACGAAATTTTCTCCGCGACACGAAGTGACGGCTTACGTCCATGCGAACAGTCTCTGGGTGGTCGCGGGCAACTCCTGGCCGCTGATGAACGATGTCTGGAAACTCACGCCTACACTGATTCGCCGGAAATGAAATATTCTGCATGCTCGAATCAACGAGCCACAGCGGACAAGTGGATTTCCCGGTCGATCATCCACGCGCCGAAGCCGGGGTGGTTTTGTGGATGGCCAATAGCAAACGGCGCATTGGCTTACAAAATAGGCTTGCTATTCTGAAGGACGCTGCTCGAATGCCTTTTAATTCCATGGAATGATGAACGCGTCATCAGCAAACCGCAGTTCATTCCCGCTGCTTCTGGGTTTACGGCGGTCCCAGAAAGCCGCAACGCTTAACCGCCATCCACCCTGAACTCGAACACGAACATGAAGACACTCATTAAGCACCTTCTCCTTGGAGCCGCCTGTTTGGTCGCTTCGTTGACTCACGCCGCCCCCTACCTGTCGGAGCAATTGCGGCTGCGTGCGACCGTGCAGCCCAGCCTGGACCTGGGCATTGGCGCCAGCACCATGTACAATCCGCGGTTCTTTGACGGGAAGATCTACGCCAACCAGATCAACACCCCGTGTTTCGGCCGGTATCCGATCGGCTCCACGACGCCGGAGATACTCGTCAATAACAGTGCCAATACTTCATTGGAACATCGCATGGTGGCGCCGTTCCGCGGTACCAACCGTTCGATATACCTGATCGGGTCCAGCAGTGCCATTGTGTCCACGACCACCTTCACCCGGTATAATTATGACGGAACCAATCCGGTCAGCACCAACACGCCCGATACTCAAATCGCCGATTCATTTGATTGGGTCGATGACAACACGATCATCTACGCGGATTATACGTCCGGGAATCGCAAGCGGTTGTACCTGGCGACGGTTGTTGCAGAGCCGTTCTCGGTGACGGCCAAGACCACCTGGAACGCCAACGGCTACATCACTACAAGCGTGAGTACCCGAATTCGCAATGTCCGCGTGGGCGAAGTTTACAGCGGTTATGCCTATTACGGAGATGCCGGCCAAAACACAAATCCGAACTTTTACGCTCTTGATCTTGCCACCGGCACGGAGACTCTGCTGGGGAACTTGGGCCTTCTGACCGGATCGGGCAGCTTCGGCCTGTGGACCGTGGTTGAACGGGGCGGCTATCTTTACGTGCAGACGACGGACAACGGCGTTTACGTTTATCAGATGACCAGCGCCACCACGCTCGGCCCTTTGTATGCGACTTATACCAAAGCCGAACTGGACGCCGTCACCGGCTACACCGGCCTGCAGTATTTCGGCTTGGATGTAACCTCCCAGGGCAGGAAGCTGCTCTTGGGCGACCTGCAGGGCAAAGTATATGAGCTAGGCGGCCCGGGCTTGCCCTACCTGGCAGAAGAATTGCAACTGCGTGTGATGGTGCAGCCCAGCGCCGACCTGAGCATTGGAGCCAGCACCATGTATAACCCGCGCGTGTTCGACGACAAGATTTTCGCCAACCAGATCAATACCCCTTGTTTCGGCCGCTATCCTTCAGGCTCCAACACGGCCGAGGTGCTCGTCAACAACAGTGCCGATCTCCTGTTGGAACACCGGATGGTCGCGCCTTTCCGCGGCGCCAACCGCAAGACCTACATGATCGGGTCGAGCAGCGCCGCCGCTTCCACCACGACCTTTGCGCGCTACGATTTCGACGGAAACAATCCCGTCACCATCGACTCGCCAGACACCTTGACCGTGGATGCTTTCGATTGGGTGGATGACGACACCATCATCTACGCGATCTACACGTCCGGAAACCGCAATAAGCTGTACCTGGCCGACGTGGTCGCCGAGCCGTTTTCGGCGACACTCAACACCACCTGGAATGCCAACGGCTACATTACCACCAGCGTGAGCGCCCGCATTCGCAACGTGCGTGTGGGCGACGTGTTCCGCGGCTACGCTTACTACGGTGATGCCGGGCAAAACACGAACCCGAACTTCTACGCCCTCAACCTGGCCACCGGCGCAGAGACATTGCTGGGGAACCTGGGCATTCTGACCGGATCGGGCAGTTTCGGCCTGTGGACGGTGGTCGAGCGGGATGGCTACCTTTACGTGCAGACAACCGACAACGGCGTTTTCATTTATAAAATGACCAACGCCACCACGCTCGGCCCGCTCTACACGACTTACACCAAAGCGCAACTGGATGCGGCCACCGGCTACACCGGCCTGCAGTACTTCGGTTTCGATGCGACCGTTGACGGCAAAAAACTGCTTCTCGGTGCGCTCGAGGGCAAGGTCTTTGAATTGGAAGGCCGGCCGCTTCTAGGCATCGCCCAGTCCGGCAACGCTGTCGTCCTCTCCTGGCCGGCGACGATCTACTCTGAGATCATTCAATCCTCGGGCAGCCTTTCGCCGGTAAGCTTTTCCGACCTCAGTCCGCAGCCCACCATCCTTCAAGAGGGCGAACTGAATACCGTCAATATCCCGCTCGGCAACACAAATACTTTTTTCCGACTGCGCAAGGGGCCATAAATCGGCTGCCATGACTTCCCGCGAACGCGTGTTGACGGCGCTGGCGCACCAGCAACCGGACCGGACGCCCCGCGATTTCTGGGCCGAGCCGCCCGCGCTGAATCGGTTGTTCCAACACCTCGGGCACTCGGACAGTGATCGTTTGATGGAGGACTTGGGCGTTGACATCGCCCATCTGGACGCGCCGCCGACACCCGAGCGCCCGATTGGCGGCGGCATCTACCAGAACTTCTGGGGCGAGCGGTTTGTGTATAAAGATACGCCGTGGGGACCGATGCGCGAGGATGCGCCAGGGGCGTTGGCCGATGCGTCATCTTTTGCCAAACTGGAAGCGCTCGACTGGCCCACACCGGATTGCATCGACCGGTCGCTCCTTCGGGAACAGTGTCGCCATCACCAACAGCGGGCGCTGCTCTACGGCTTTGCGGATGTCTGGCAGCGGCCCGCCTTGGTGCGAGGCTGGGAAGGCATGTTCGTTGACATGGCGGAGCGGCCGGATTGGGTTCACTTCCTTTGCCGCAAGTTCACCGATTTCTACGTGGAGGATTACACTCGCGCGGCGGAGATCACAGATGGGCGCATCGATCTTTACCTGCTCATCAGTGACCTCGGCAGCCAGCGGGGTCCGCTCATCTCGCGGCCAATGTTCGAGCGATTCGTCGCGCCCTATCTCAAGGAGATGATTGACCGAATCCATGCACTGCGCGGACGTGTGCTGTTTCACAGTTGCGGCGCGATCAACGCTTTTATCCCGCGGTTGATTGAACTGGGCGTGGACGTGCTCGATCCGATACAACCCGTGGGCCAGGACATGCAGCCCGGGACTTTGAAGGCGGCGTATGGCCGGCAACTCAGTTTTCACGGTGGGATTGATATGCAGCACTTGCTGCCGCACGGCGCGCCCAACCAGGTCACAGCGGAGGCCCGACGCTACTGCGAATTGCTTGGGGCCGGCGGCGGTTACATCCTCGGCCCGGCGCATTTTTTCCAGCCGGATGTGTCGCCGGAAAACATTATAGCGATGTATCGCGCGTGAGTTACTGCACGCCCCGCTACGCCGCCAGGAGCTTAGTGCTAATCGGATTATTGATTTTCCATGTTTGACGCCAAAAAGCTTGGTCTTCAGGATTCGTGCGTGAGCGACAACGACCACGCCCTTGCCAAGAATCTCTCCGTGAAGAAAGCGGTGGTGATTGTGTCCGCGGGGGCGCTGCTGTGTTTCCCCATTTCCGGTTGGAGCGAAGTACGGAGCAAAGCGCCCACGCTCGTCCTTAACGAAGATGATAGCCATTTTTTTGGTTCGCGTTCGGCGGAGCAGATGAGCATCGAAGGACTTCACGAGTTCGTTGATCAATATGCGAACACCGCGGTGTCGCATCTTTTTCTCTGTCCCAACGCGATGAAGGCCAGCCATCGCAGCAAGGTGCGGGACGCGATCTGGGAGTTGCAGGACGGCCAGAAACCGCCGCAGGATGAGTTCGCGAAGAAATGGTGCGAGAACGCCCGGTTGCTGGATGAACGCGGCCTCGACCCATACGCGCTGTGGATCGCCCGCTGCCGTGAGAAAAAAATTTCGCCGTGGCTGTCCATGCGGATGAATGATGTTCACAACGTGGATGACGTGGACAATTACATCCACAGCTCGTTCTGGCGGAAACATCCCGAATACTGGCGCGTGCCCGGCGGCAAGGGGTGGACGGACCGCGCGCTGGATTTCGGCATCCCCGAAGTGCGCGAACACGCGATGGCTTACGTCCGCGAGTTGCTCGAACGCTACGATCCCGACGGCCTCGAACTCGACTGGATGCGGTTCGGCTATCATTTCCGACCCGGCAAAGAAGTGGAGGGTGTGGCGATCTTGAATCAATTCATGCGCGACGTGCGCAGCTTGACGCGACAGTGGTCGGCGAAGCGCGGCCATCCCATCAAGCTCGGCGCCCGTGTGCCGACGCTCCCGGACGCGGCAAAAGGTTTGGGCATGGATGGTGTCACCTGGGTTCGTGAAGGCTTGGTGGACATGCTCGTGCCAACGCCATTCTGGGCCACGACGGATTTTGACATCCCGATCGAATTGTGGCGCGAAAGAATCGGCACCGCCGCGAAGAATATCGTGCTGGCCGCGGGCGCGGAAATTCTTGTGCGTGCGTATCCAGCGGCAAAGCCCATCGAAACGGACATCACGTCCACGCGTGGATTCGCCGCCGCTTGTCTGCATCGCGGCGCGGACAGCATCTATCTTTTCAACTACATGGATCCCGGCCCGATGACTGGCGGCAAGGACGCCTACCGAACGCTGCTTGAAGAAGGGCTGAATCTCAAAACCATCAGCAAGAAGCCACGTCGACACGTGGTCACCTATCGCGACACCGTCGCCCCCGGCATGTCGAGTGGCGTGATACTTCCAGTGGACGGATTCAAGGGTGGCACATTCCGAATCTACCTTGGCCCCGCTCCTAAGAAGGCCGACGCATTTGTCGTCGCCGGGTTGCCGCAAGCCGACGGAATGGCGCAGAGCAAGTTTGAAATCACCATCAATGGCGAGAGGTGCGCGTCCACTCCCGACCTCGCCGACTTGACCCTGTTTTCGGGTGTCGCCCGCGCCGTTCAGCATCGCTGCGCCACGGACTCACTGCGTGCGGGCTACAACGAAATCCGCATCAAACAACTCCCCGGCGACCCGGAGCAGAAAACCGTCTGGGTGGAACTTCGGATTATGCCTCGCTGAAACATCTGCGAGTGGAGAGATCAATTCGGCCGGTGCAAATGGATCAACCAGTTCTCATCCAACTCCACATGCTTGATCGCGTATCGTCGAAACGTGTAGGTGGCGTGGATCTTGCCATCCGAGGTTTGGATCACACTGGGATACGAATACTCACCGGGGTTTGACTCCAGCGCCAGCGGCGTCTCCCAGGTCCGTCCTTCGTCGAGGGAGCGGGCGATGTTCAACGGCGTGCGCGCCATGCCACTGTCGTTGAAAATCAACACGACGTGCCCGTTGCGAAGACGGGTCATGGCGATGCCGGCATCCGGGTTTTTCAATTCCGTCGCCGTCGTAGGACTCCAGGTCCGTCCGGCGTCGCGCGATTCGGATTGCAGGATGCGCGGGCCTTTCCGCAAGAGTGTCAGCAGCGAGCCGTCGGCGCGTTCGATCACGGTGGGCTGGCCGCCGGCGTTGACGGCGCCCAACTGCTCCCAAGTCGCGCCGCTGTCCCTGGTCCGCGCAAAGCTGTGAGCCAGCGGCAGCAAAAGGTCGCCATTCGCCAGCGTAATCGGCACGTTTCGTAACCCTTCGTGCACACCGCCGAGGAACGGTTTGTCCTGTCCCCACGTAATGCCATCGTCCTCTGACAGGCGATAAAACAATCGCGTCTGGCCCCAACCACCGCCGCGGCGCAGCGGGCGCGACGCTTCCATCCGGCACCACACAATGCAAATACGCTTGCCGCCGGCGCGGAACACCACGGCGTTACCGGGCGGCTGAGCAGAATTGCGGATCAACACTTCCGGCTGGCTCCAAGTCCGCTCGCCCTTTTTCCGTCGCGACAGAAAAAGCGTCTGGTCATCTGCTGACTCGAAACTGCCGCCGTACCACACCACCAGCAAATCGCCGTTGGCCGCCTCGGCGATGGTCGAGCAATGATGCGCCGGCGCATCAGGAATTTTCTCAAAGATCAATTCTGAAGCGAATGCCACCGAGCCGAATGGATCATCCGTCTCGCGCTTTGGTTGCGGCTGGCCAATTGGAATTCCCCTGGCCGGCACGTGGCTGACCTTCACCGGCTGGCGTTCCAGAAACTCGGAAAGCGAAGTCACCAGACCAGCTTGGTTGGTGCTCCCGATGGCGCCGTGATAAATGAGCGCTCCGCTCGCATCCAGTAGAAAGGCTTCGGGCGTGACTTTCGCGCCGAACTGTCTGGCGGCTTTTTGTTCCGGGTCGCGATAAATTGGAAAGAGAAGTCCCGCGAGCTGTGCGAATCGTCGCACTTCTTCCACTGTCTCTTCCGCATTTGGAAAAATCCCGACGAACAGGATGCCGCGCTGACGAAGCCGTGATCCCAAGTCGCCGAGAATTTGCGTTTCCGAATTCGTGGCAACGGAACGGGCGGACAAGAACACGGCCATTGTTCCGCGCCGTTCAGCATAATTGGTCATCGTCAGCAAACGACCATCGAGGGCGCGAAGTTCAACCGGCCCGACGCGGTCGCCGATTTCCAATGCCAAGGCCGAGCGAGTCAGCCCGAAAAGCAGAACGACCAGAGCAAACAATTTACGCATACCGGGAAACATTTGAGCGAGAACCAGCAACCTTGCAATGGCATTATGCTTTCACTGTCCCAGTGGGTCGGCGCTCATCTCAAACCGCAGCACGCCGCCCCGTTCGATCTCCACGTGCCTGATCCAGGTGCGATCGAGCAGCACGTCATTCAACCACACTTTCTTCACGTAGCGATGGTCTGGCGCAAAGTTCTCGGCGATGATCACGAGCGGTTTGTTCTTCAACTTCACTTCCGCCTTCTCGAACAACGGCGCACCGAGCTCGTATTTGTCTGAACCGGCAATCGGATAGAAACCCAGCGCGCTGAAAACATACCAGGCCGAGAGTGTTCCGGCGTCATCGTTGCCGTCCAGCCCGTCATAACTCTCGCCGTATTTGTTGTCCATGATCCAGCGCGCCCACTTTTGTGTGAGGTCTGGCCGGCCAGCGAAATTGAACAGATAGGCCGCGGGAAGATCGGGTTCATTGCCGTGCCAGTAGTAAGAGCCGGGACTCCGCGCGCCCATGGTCGGATCGGACTTGGCGAAGAAATCGTTGAGTTCCTCGACGAAGTATTCGCGACTCTTGAACAATGCGATCATGCCTTCCGCATCGAACGGCGCCGCCCAACGCCATTGCAACGCGGTGCCCTCGACGTAATCCTTCGTGAACTTGCCTCCGGGATCCAGGTAAGTCAGGAGCAGCGGCTTGAACGGCTCGAAAAATTTCCCTTGCGCATCGCGCGGTTGGAAGTACTGGGTGTTGGTGTTCCAAAGATTCCGATAGAACTGCGCGTGCTCGCGAAAGAGCACTGCGTCCTCGTGATGGCCGAGCGATTCCGCCAGCAACGAAATCGCGTGATCCGCCCAAGCAAACTCCAGCGTTCGCGAGACGGATCGCTCCACCAAACCCGCCGCGCAATAACCGTACTGCAAATAATACTGCACGCCTTGCCGGCCCGAAAAGGCCGCGCCCGGTGGCGTGGGCGCCAGCGCAGTCTGCTTCATCGCCGCATACGCCTTCTCCACGTCGAAGTCGCGGATGCCCTTCAGATACGTGTCCGCGATCACGATGTCGGCGGGCGTGCCCAGCATGGAATTTGAGTAGCCGTGTCCCGACGGCCAGCGCGGCAGCCAGCCGCCTTGCTCGAGCATTTTCACGAGCGACACCACCATGTCCCGCTGATCCGTCGGCGCGATCAACGTGTAGAGCGGATGCACCGTGCGAAACGTGTCCCAGATGGAAAGGTCGGTGAAATACTGGAAGTTCGTCGTCTTGTGAACCTTCCGGTCGAAGCCCAGGTACTCGCCATTCGCGTCGTTGAAGACGGTGGGCATCTGGAACACACGGTAAAGCGCGGTATAGAGAATCCTCCTCTGTTTTTCCGTGCCGCCTTGAATCTTGACCAAAGACAACTTCTCTTCCCACGCGCGCTGGGCTTCGGCCAGAATCTCGTCGAAGTCCTTGGCGCCGGCTTCCGTCTCCAGATTGGCCCGTGCGTTTTCGATACTCACGTAAGAAATTGCCAGCTTGAGTGTGACGACTTGCGGCCGGCTCGCGGCCGCAAACCCCAGATCGACAGCGATGCCATCGCCCTCGGCCATTGTCTGGTTAGGAAAAACTGTTCCGTTTTGCCAGGTGCCGAAGGAAGCGAATGGTTGGCTGAACCGCGCGACAAAGTACACCTTGATCCCACCGTATCTTGCGGCAAAAGTTCCGAACGTCCGCACCGCGCCCTCGACCTCTTTGGCCGCGGGCAGCACGCGCACTTTTCCTTCGCTGCTCTTGCGACCGCCCAAAGCGTTCATCACGTCGAGAACAAGATGCGGCGTCTTGCCCGGGGTGAACGTGTAACGATGCAAGCCCACGCGCGGCGTGGCGGTGAGTTCGACCAGCGTTCCGATTTTCGGGAGCTTGACCACGTAGTAACCGGGCGAAGCAAGTTCCTCACTGTGCGAAAAGTTCGTGGTTTGGCCCTGGCGGTAGGTCTTGGGTTGAACCGGTTCGACCGCTGGCATCACGAGGAAATGTCCGCCATCGGTCGCACCCGTTCCCACCAACCGCGTGTGACTGAAGCCAAGGATTTGATCATCGCCATAGTAGTAGCCGGAGGTGTTCAGCGCCCGTTTGCCGACCAACATGGAGACCGTCTCCGGGCCAAGGCGGACCATCCCGAACGGCACCATCGCGCCAGGAAAGTTATGACCGCAGACCCACGGATAGCCGCCCGTGCCGATGAAAGGATTCACCCATCGCCCGAGTTCCTTGGGTTGAACTGTTGTCTGCAAGCGGCCCGGCTCCGCGCCAACGACGCGGTTATATTTGGAAAGCAACGCGCCGACAAATGCCGCGCACGCCAACACAACGACCAAGACGAAGCTGAGCGCAAACTTGAGCAGCCGCTTCCATCGAGGCGTTTTTCTCGTGTCGCGGGCGGAGGGCGCAGGAGTTCGTTTGTCGTCATCGGTCATAATCTTGGCCTGATGTTAAGGCAGACCGGTTCTATTCCCAAGCGTTAACCGTAACTGAGTCCGCTAGAACTTGCGGCGGTCTTGAACGGGGGTATTCGATGCGGTTCACAAAAAACAAGGGTGTGCGGTGAGACGCACAGTTCCCAAAGGAACGGGCCGGCTTAGGATGTCGTGGAAACGGTGCCCTATGACACAACACGCCAGCATTGAGCGTCACCCGGGCAGCGGGGAACGGGGTTGGGAATCATCCCGAGCCGCCGCCGGCCCAATCTATCGGTGTCGTGACGCGTTCACTTGTTCCGACGCGATGGTGAGAAGCCCCGGTGCCTACGAGCGGGTAGTCTCGGAAATTGAGGAGCACAGAGGATCGTCCATTTCCGTCCCCGACCTCTCCAAACTGCTCGGCGTCAAACCGACCACGTTGAATGCCAGATTTCGTCGCGAACACATCGAGGTGCAGACGGTCGGCAGAACGAATTACATTCCTTGTGATTTGGCGATGCATCTCGCGGAGTTGCACAAGTATGCGCTGTTCGGCTGGCCAACGCTTCAAGAAGCCAGCGCGATCACGACCGTCAAGGACGCCACGCTCAAGGCACGGTGCGAGAAGGGAAAACTCGAAGGGTATATTGATCTGACCAAGAGGTTGCGCGTCAACCCGGCTGATCTGGAGAGGTTGCGATCGTGTCTGATTGGGAAAGTTCCCAACGGCAATGGTGAGTCTGTCGAAACCCGCGAGCAGCCCCGCCTTATTCCCAAGGTTCACCGCCAGTCTCCTGCAAGAAACGGAAGTGCGCTTTCTACTCCGAGGAATCTTACAACCAACGGAACGCGGCCCGAAATCAAGCCCCGCCCGACAACTCCGCGTAATGGGCTGCGGGATCAGGTTTCTCTGGCCGCCCGGTCACTGCCGCTTCTGCCGGCTCCAGAACCCCACATAGAGTTGATCACTCGAAAAAGTTATGGACTTCCCGAAGCAGAGGAAAACGGGGAGGCAAAAGGTCAATCTGCAAAAACCCGCGCGGTGGTCCAGCAACGTTCTGCTTTTCTCGACTACCTGCCGGACCAGCCATTCTCGATTTCGGAGTGCAGCGTCGGCAAGGTCATCTATTACGGTCCGTATTCCGGCACGATTGTGAAGCTCATCAACGACCCTTTCACTCCCAGGATTCAAGTGAGCTTTCCCGATCATCCGCATCCCGCCATGCGAGAAGTTCAACTGGTGGTTGGCCGGCGGAAGAGCAAAAGTTGATCTCAAAACTCCATCGCGCCGGATCTGGGAATGTTGAGGCGCATCCAATAGGTTTTATCTAATCCTTCAACGACCACACTTCGCTGACGCGGGATTGCTGGCGCCAGTTGAGATGGGCTTCGTCAGTGGGCAGGTCAAGAGTCAGCTTCAGTTGGCCGTCCGTGATCAGGTTCGCCGGCACCGATAATAGCCGCCAGTTGTTACAGGGGCATTTCCACAAACTCACCCGGTTTGAGGGCGGCGGTTTTGATCGCTGGTGAGGAACGCGTCGAATTGCGGCTCGACTGCTTGAAGCAATTCACCGTTCTTCAATTGTCCCCAGCCCAGTTCCTGCGCGGTGTGCACGGTATGATCGGGAAGAAACTGGCGCAATGGTCGCGGGACACACGCATCCAACAGGACTTTCATGCGGCTTGCAGCGCCGTCTTGTGAGCGTATTCCAAAACTGCGACGGCTTGTTCGCGCGTCACGTCGGGAAAACAATCCAAGTATTCATCAAGGCTAAGGCCGCTTTCCAGATTGTTAAACAGGCTATCCACCGGCACGCGCGTGCCTTTGAAGCAGGGTGTGCCACTCAACCGTTCCGGGTCAACCCAGATGGGAACCTCCGGTGGAAAATTGTATGTCGGCGCTGATTTCATCCGGCTTCAATCTATCAGATGCACCGATCGCCGATGGTGTTGGCCACCGACTGAATCGCTCCATCGTTCGGCGCCCTTCGCATTCAGTGCTTCAACAACCACACTTCGCTGACGCGCGATTGCTGGCGCCAGTTGAGATGCGCTTCATCCGGCAGCGGGTCGAAAGTCAAAAACCATTTTGCCGCATTTCGATTGGTCCGGCTTGCGTAACCTGACCAATCGAACAGCTCCAAAAAAATTGTGTTGGATTTCGTCCCCGGCGGCATAATGGGAGTTGAAGCCATGAATGCGGTCGAAACCGAACGACTCATCGGTCTAGTCTTGAGCGGCGAACTGGACGCCTTCGCGGGACTCGTCCAAGCGTATCAGCAGGACGTCTGGCGGGTAGTCGCGGCCATGCTGCTCGACACGCAGAAGACCGAGGACCTGGTTCAGCAGACCTTCGTCAACGCCTATCGTCACCTCGACCGCTTCGAGCCGGGCCGCGATTTTGCCCGCTGGCTCAAAGAGATCGCCCGCAATCTTGTGCGCCACGAACTTCGTACGCGATGGCGGGAAGATCGACGCCTCGAACTCTACCGCCGCCACCTCCTCTCGGTTTGCGACGACCCGTCTGCCGCCGATACTGAGGATCGGCTTGCCGAAGCACTAGTCGGCTGCGAACAGAAGCTCCCGGCTGACGCCGCGAAACTCGTGAATCTTCGCTACCGTCAAGCGCGGGACTTCGGCCAGATTGCCGCCCAAATCGGCCGCACGGTTGAAGCCACCCGTCAGCAACTCGCGCGCATTCGCCTCGCGCTGCGCGACTGCATCCAGAAACAACTCGCCCAACCATGACGCGCCTCGAAGAACTCACTATCAAGCTGGCCGATGACGTCCTGACCGATGTCGAGGCCAGCGAATTGGAAGTGTTGCTGGCCACGCAGAGTGAGGCGGCCGCTCCGCACACGAGGCTGCTTGAAATCGAAGTCGCTCTGCGTGGCCAGCGTGAGACGCTGGATCTCGCCGGGCCAACGCTGACCCGATTACGCTCGGAGCTTGGCGCGTCCGTCGAACGCGGTGTGATGCAACAACTCGAAACCGCGCCGCTGCCGCCTTGGACGCGTACCCGCACGATTACGCCATCAATGAGTCATGCCGGCAAACTGAGGTGGTTTGCGGAAATTTTCCCGTGGCGTTGGCCGCTGCCCAAGCTTGCCCGACCGACAATGCTGGCTTTCGCCGCGAGTGTGATACTGCTGCTCAGTCTGGGCGTCTGGCTCTTCGGTCCGACGATGGGCCAACCGGTAATTGCCGAGGTGAAAGGCATGGATGCTTCCATTGAGCGCGGGACGGAGTTTATTCCCACCGCTAAAGGGATGAGTCTCCGATCCGGCGACGTTGTGCGTTTGGGAACCAACGCTTCAGCAACCATCACCTTCGGCGTGGAACGGACGCGGTTTGAATTAACTGCGGGTACGGAGTTAAAACTGATTTCGCTCGCGCACGGTAAGCGTTACCTTCTGGCTTCGGGTAAGATCAGAGCCTCCGTCGCCCGTCAACGCCCATTCCACCCGATGATCTTCACGACGCCACAGGCCGAGGCGCGCGTCCTGGGAACAAAATTTTCTTTGCTGACGACGGCCAATGCCACGCGTCTCGAAGTCTCAGAGGGCAAAGTGCAGTTCACGCGTTCGAGCGACGGTTCGTCCACCAAGGTCACTGCCGGACAATACGCCGTTGTGGCAGCCAATTACGAACTGCTCGCCCAACCGCTCACCGGCAGCATCCTGCGCGAGTATTGGACCAACGTGCCCGGGGAGTATTTCATGGACTTTCTCACCAAGCACCGGGACTTTCCCGACCACCCCAGTGGCCGCGACTATCTCGACAAATTCGAGACTCCGAGCCACTGGGGCACCAATTACGGCGCGCGCCTGCGCGGCTACCTGCATCCGCCGACGACTGGCGAATACACCTTTTGGATCGCCGCTGGTGACGGCGGCCAGTTCTTCCTCAGCCCGGACGATGACCTGCAAAAGCGGCAGCAAATTGCCTACGCAAACGCCACCGCGCTCCATGAATGGACGAGGATTCCGGGACAGCAAACTTCACCGATTACGCTCATCGCCGGCCGGAAATACTATGTCGAAGTAATGCAAAAACAGGGCACGAATCGAGAGGACCACCTCGCTGTGGCCTGGCAAGGACCGGGCCGCGCACGCCAAGTCATCCCCGGCGAGTTCCTCTCGCCGTTCATACCGAAACCGAAAGGTCAAAAATGAAGACCAGATTCAAATCCGAAATCCGAAATCCGAAATCCGAAATGGCTCGCGCCTTCACCCTCATCGAGCTTCTCGTCGTCGTCGCCATCATCGCGATCCTGGCTGCCTTGCTGCTGCCAACGCTGGCCAAATCCAAAGCCCAGGCCCAATCGCTCTCCTGCCTCAACAACCTCAAGCAACTTCAGACCGCCTGGATCATGTACGTCCACGACAACAACGACAACCTGCCGCTGAACATCTCGCGCAAGGTCCAGTTCGGCCAGGTTAACGTGGCGCTCGACCAGCGCGTGCCTTGGGTCCTCGGCAACGCCTACCTCGACACCAACACGGCGAACCTCGAAGCCGGGTCATTGTTTCGACACATCGGCTCCGCCGGCGTCTATCATTGTCCGGCTGACAAGTCCGCGGTGCACAAGCAGTCCGGGCTGCCGCGCACCCGCAGTTACTCGATGCAACTCTGGTTGAACTGCGACCTCGTGGATGGGACTAATGCGGATGACGTAAACCGCACCCCGTTCAATAAGCGGAAAATCACACAAATTGTAGATGCCCCACCGACCAAGGCTTGGGTGTTCATTGACGAACACGAGATGACCATTGATGACGGCGTTTTCATCATCGGCAATCCGTCCTATGCATCGAATCCGGACTTATTCTGGCGCTCCTATCCGGCCTACCGGCACAACAACGGCGCCAACCTGTCCTTTGCGGATGGCCACGTTGAGCATTACCGCTGGCGCTTCCATCGCACCCTCACCCGCTACGGTGACACCGGTGGGGTGGACATCACTGACCCCGAGGATGCAAAGGACGTGAGGCGGCTTCAGCAGGGCATCCCCCACACGCCGTGAACGTGACAGGAGCGCAGCAACAGAAAGGAACAGTAAAATGAAAAGACGATCAGACATCATCTCAAAACATTCGGTCTCGCTGGTGGCCGGCCTTGTTGGCCTCTTCACCGCTGTGAATCTCGCTGTGGCTCAAAACTGGACGCCGACCGCAGCGCCTTCCCGGTCCGCCTATACCTTGCCCTGGACTTCCGTCGCCTGTTCGGCCGACGGGATGATGCTGGTAGCCGCCGGCTACGACTGCTTAGGGTGTGACCCCCAATCAGCGGGCGAGCTCGTTCTGGAGCCCGTTTTTATATCAGCCGACTCAGGTCTGACTTGGACGGCGACCGGCTCGCCGAGTAACTATTGGTCATGCGTTGCTTGTTCCGCCGATGGAAGCCGAATCGTAGCGGCCACCGGGCAACCGTCCATCGCCTGGCCTAACGCTCCCGGTCCCGGCCCGATTTATCTCTCGGTAGATTCGGGAGCGACTTGGACCCAAACAAGTGCGCCTAGCAACTACTGGTCGGCGATCGCCTGTTCGGCGGATGGAACCAAGCTGATTGCGGCATCAGGTTTTGGGGACGGTTGGGTTTACACTTCCACAAATTCGGGCGTCACCTGGAGGCGGATGCCTCTACCCGAGACGTATTGGTCCTCGGTCGCCTGCTCGGCGGATGGAACCAAACTCGTCGCTCTGGATTATGACGTTCCAGGGATTTACACTTCTGCGGATTCAGGCGCGACCTGGCAGGTCGCGGGGCTAGTTGATGCTTGCTCGTCCGTCGCTTCGTCGGCGGATGGCACCAAACTGCTCGCGGCTAGCAGCCTTGATTTCGGCTACGGCGGGCTTTACATCTCGACGAACTGGGGCGCCACTTGGACGCAGACGACCGCGCCGACTACCAATTGGTCGTCCATCGCCTGTTCGGCAGATGGAAGCAAAATCGTGGCGGGGGCTCAACGTTATTATGACGGAGCGGTGTATCACTCCGGTGGAATTTACGCCTCGACTAACTTTGGGGCGACATGGGAACAAACCGCCGGCTTGGGCCCGCTCGCCGTCGCCTCCTCGGCGGATGGAAGCAAGCTCGTGGCGCGTTCTTACAATGGTATTTATACCTCGTCTTATTCGGGACCGTGGAGATTGACGACCCCGCCCGGTCCAGAGTGGAGCTCCGTTGCCGGCTCGGCCGACGGAACAAAACTGATTGCGGCGGCGGGCACGGCTGGGGGCAATCTCGGCCCGATCTACACCTCGACGGATTCTGGGGAAACTTGGATGCGGACCACTGCGCCGAGTAACGCTTGGAGGTCGGTCGCCTGTTCGGCGGATGCAACCAAAATCGTGGCGGTAGCAGGGCGTTGCCTTCCCTTTTCTCCTTTACGCAGCGCTATTTACACCTCGACGAACTTAGGGGTGACCTGGAGCCAGAACACCGCTCCCAGTAATTGTTGGTCGTCCGTCGCTTCTTCATCGGATGGCACTAAACTGGTGGCGGCAGATAGCGACTACGGCTCGATTTACACCTCTACGAACTCGGGGGCGACCTGGATGTCGAACAGTGTGCCGATGAACTACGATGACTATTTGTCGTCCGTAGCCTCTTCCGCAGATGGAAGCAAATTGGCGGCGGCCGGTTATGGCTTGATTTACACCTCTACGAACTCGGGGGCGACCTGGATGTCGAACAGCGTGCCGACGTACAATTGGTCGTCCGTCGCCTGCTCGGCGGATGGGAGCAAATTGGTAGTAGCGGGCGCCTTTTACTACGCCAGGCCGATCTACACCTCAGGCGATTCAGGTGCGACCTGGACGCAGACAACTGCTCCGAGGAACAATTGGTCGCACGTCGCTTCCTCGGCGGATGGGACGCAACTGGTCGCGGCCGGCTCGTCCGGTGGGATTTACATTTCGACAAACTCGGGGGCGACCTGGATACAGGCCGGTGCGCCCGGTGAAAACTGGTCTTCCGTCGCCTGCTCGGCGGACGGGGGCAAACTGGTGGCCGTGGCGCAGAGCGGCTTCATTTATACCTTGCAGCTCCCCCTGCCACCCCCGGTGTTCCCGTCACCCCGGTTAGGCATTTCTCCTTTGGGCGGCAGCCTCGGCCTCTCCTGGCTCGTGCCCTCGATAAGCTTTGCGCTGCAAGAGAACTCCGATTTGACCACCACGAACTGGACGGACGTTGCGACAGCTCCAGCGCTCAACTTCACCAACCTTCATTATGAAGTCACGTTTTCCCCGTCTCCCGGTCAACGGTTTTATCGGCTCAAGCAGCAATGAAAATGATCCAGCACTTGGGAAACCCATCGAGAACGGTATTAGTCCTTCAACAACCAGACTTCGCTGACGCGAGATTGCTGTCGCCAGTTGAGATGGGCTTCGTCAGTGGGCAGGTCAAGAGTCAGCTTCAGTTGGCCGTCCGTGATCAGGTTCGCCGGCACCGATAATAGCCGCCAGTTGTTACAGGGGCATTTCCACAAACTCACCCGGTTTGAGGGCGGC
>JACQFP010000037.1 GCA_016200005.1 Verrucomicrobiota bacterium
CCCCGATGGAGACATTTACTACCTCCGCCACGCTCCAGACCCAGAAGCCAAACCCATCGTTCTGCTCCATTGCCCAGTGTTCTGAATCCATTCCAACTTTGATCGCACACTCTTTTCCAACTTTGTTTGCTACACGACATCGGTTATGCCGACCGTTGCTTCGTGCAGATGTTGAACTACGCTGCGATTCCCGATCCGGTGAACCCGAAGTTCCCCGACAAGCACGGCCCGCAGATCGATACCGAATGGTGGTTCAGTCGCGAAGGGTTGAAATGGAGCCGTCCGTTTCGCGATCTCGACGCCACGCCCGACGGCGTGCGGATCATTTCCCACAACCCAATGATCATCGGCGGGAAATTGTTGTTCAATTTCGGCAACCGGCTTTTCGGTTTGCCGGAAGACAGAATTACCTACGCCGCGGCGCGCGCGAACGCGGAATTCTCCACCGTCGAGTTCACGGCCCCGGCCAGACCGCTGACGCTCAATGCAGCGATTCCATCGCCCGACCGGCTTCACGCGACGAACCAATGTTATGTGATGGTGGCCGCGCTCGATGAACAAGGCAGCGTGGTCGCAGGTTTTGAGCGCGAGCGCTGCATCCTGCGGAATGTGGATGCGATGGATCTGCCGCTCCATTGGGGCGACAAAGACACACAATCGCTTGCGGGAAAAAAGCTCCGGCTGCGGTTCTTTCTCCGCGCAGCGAGAATTTATTCGGTGCGCGAAGCGGCGCGCTAACCCGTGCTGCCCAATTCGCGGCTGAAGAACTCAGCGCCTGGATCGTTTCACCTTCATTGACAGGATGCTCGTGCCGCGCGTCACGATTCCGCTGCCGCCCGTGATCACCCTTCGCACCGGCAGCCCGGTTTGCGGGTCCACCTTCAAGGGCGGGTCGGACATTCTTTGCTCCACCTCAAACTGTCGTGGTCGCGCGTTCGGGTCCACAGGAATTGTTTCGTAAACGTAGGTAGCCATAACGTTGAAAAAGTCTTGCCGGGAACATAATCCAAAGGCTGAGCATTGTGAACCCCAACATGGTTGACACGATTCAGGCCGTGCTTACAGTGACGCGCATGAACCCGCTCTTGCGCTTCCTAACGCTATTTTCCTTAAGGGCCTCGGTTGCCTTCGCGGCGGCGCAACCGGCCACTCTGCCCGCCGAAAAGGCCGGGAAGCTGCCTGATTACCCGCGCGTGAATCTCGCCCCGTGGTACGAAGTGGACCCGTCGTGGCCGCAACGTCCGGCGAACATGCCGTGGAACGATGTGCCGGGCATCGCGGTGGATGGTCACGACCAGGTCTGGATTTTCACGCGTGCAAATCCGCCGGTGCAGGTGTTCACGGCGGACGGCAAATTCGTGCGCGCCTGGGGCGAGGGCATTGTCGGCAGCGCGCATCACATCAAGATTGATCGCGACGGCAACGTGTGGCTCGCCGATGTCGGCCTGCACGTCGTCCGCAAATGCACACCCGAAGGTAAAGTGTTGCTGACCATCGGCACGCCCGGGAAGAAGGGTGAAGGGCCGGACCTGTTAAATATGCCGACGGACATGGCCATCGCGCCCAACGGCGATGTGTTTGTCTCCGACGGTTATGGCAACAGCCGCGTGGCGCACTTCGACCGCAACGGGAAATTCATCAAGGCGTGGGGAAGCCTTGGCACCGGCCCGGCGAACTTCAGCATTGCACACGCGATCGCGCTGGATTCGCGCGGCCGGCTCTATGTCGCCGACCGCAACAACGTGCGGGTGCAGGTGTATGACCAGCGCGGCCGGCTGCTGGATTCGTGGCATGACGTCATTGTACCGTGGGGCTTCTGGATGACGGCCCGCGACGAAATCTGGGTGTGCGGTTCGTCACCGATGCCGTGGCGCAAGGACGCGAAATATCCCACCGCGCCGCTGGGCTGTCCGCCCAAGGACCAGGTTTTCATGAAGTTCAACACGGCGGGAAAACTTCTGCAGCTCTGGTCGGTGTCCAAAGCCGAGGACGGCAAGGAGCAGCCCGGCGAATGCAACTGGGTGCACTGCCTCGCGCTCGATTCCCACGGCAACCTTTACGCCGGCGACATCATCGGCAAACACGCCCAGAAATTCGTCCGGAAGAATTGAATCAGCCTGCGCGCGCCTTCGGCTTGACGCGCGCTTCTGCCCACTGCTGGACGCTGCACGCCTATTTGACCAGAGTGAAGACCACCGCGTGCGCCAACTCGCTGCCGCCGGAACTGACGGTGAGCGAGGTTTGATGGCCGCCGGACACCGCTCCTTTGGACGCGGACATCGTGACCGTCACATTGGCTGACCCGCCCGCACCAACGGAAACGGACGAAGGGCTGATTGAATAGGCGACGCCACCCACACCCGCGCCCACGGCAAGATCAAACGTAGCCGGACCGCCACTGAGATTGTTCAACGCAACATTATTTGTTTGCGTCTGACCCGATCCAGAAGGCACGCCGCCGAAGCTGACGCTCACCGGGTCGAGCGCGACCTTCGCATTCACGGCGGAAAGAAGATTCTCGCGTCCCGCGCCAGTGATGTTGAAATCCGTTTCTGTCGCGCCGCTGCTGGATTTTTTCAGCACGCCGCGATCCGCCGTGTTGACAATCGCCGACCGGACCTGCGCCGCCGTCCAACCTGGATGGAACCCGCGCACGACCGCCGACGAACCGGCCAGATGGGGCGTCGCCATTGACGTGCCCTGGAAGAATGCCCAGCACGGATCGCCATTACAGTTCGCCACGGGGATTGAACTCAGCACATTCACTCCGGGCGCGACGACGTCCGGCTTGACCCGGAAATCGACATCGGTCGGCCCCTGGCTGCTGAAGCCGGCCATGAAATCCGGGTTCGCCGTCAGGAAGTACGCCAGCGCGGCACCAATTGTGGTGGAGTCACCGTTCGAGCCAACCAAGGCCAGGCCATCACTGCGACCGAGCATGTAAGCGGGAATCGTCGGCTGGTTCGGTGTCCCGTCCTGCCCCATCGCGATCGGATCGCCCGCGACGTTGTTGACAATCAGAGCGGCCACGGCGCCGGCATCCTGGGCGTTGCGGATCTTTGTCGAAAAGGTGCAGCTGCCGCGCGAGATGAGCGCGATCTTGCCGCTGAGACTGCCCGCAGGAAATGCCGAACAGCCGAGAGTGAGATTGCCGCCTTCCAACACAACCGCCAGCGGCGCCGTCAAATCATTCGTAACAGTCGTAAAGTCACCCGCCGCGGCTCCGTACGAATTTCCACCCACGGTGACCGGTGTGGCGATGTAATGCGGCACGCTGCTGGCGCCAGCGGTGAGGGCGCGCGCCGCAGAGCCGGGAGACTCGACGGTGAAGTGGCCCGGCCCGCTGTTCCCCGCCGCCACAGCCACGACCATGTTGGCCTGATCGAGATCATCAACGGCATCCGTGAGCAGATCCTGGAATCCAAGATTTCCAGAATGTGGTGTGCCGCCCAAACTCATGTTGGCAATGTCAAATCCATCTGCATAAGCGGCCTCAAGCGCGTTGAGGATGTCTTCGGAGCGCGCGTTCCCGACGTTGCCGGGGAAAACGTTGTAATTGCCGAGCAACGCGCGCGGGGCGACGCCCGACACGCCGTAGGGAATCGCCACGCCATTGACCACTGCCGGGGTGTTGTAGTTGCAGCCCACGGTGCCCGCAACGTGCGTGCCGTGATCTTGAATCGCTTCCGCGGTGAGACCCTGGTTGGCGGCCTTGTTGTTGAAGACTTTTGCGGTGATGACCTTGTTGTTGGTGAATCGTCGGTCGCCCAATTGAGTTTTAGTTGGATACCCCGCGTCACTGAAGCAGGGATGCCGGATGTCAATGCCCGTGTCCACGATGGCCACCTTGACTTCCGCACCCGCGTTGGCCGGACCGCCGCCCACCTGCCACGCCTGGATCGCGTGAATGAGGCCGAGATCAGGATCGTCCGCATTCGGATAGTAAACCCCTTGGTATTGGACTCGCTGCGCCTGCGGTGCTTTGCCAAGTGTTTCAAGCGTCACACCGTTCAGTTCGACGGCAACTGCGTTCAGCGAAATATCAAATTCGCCGGTCACCTTGGCCTTGGGAGCGTTGGCTTGCAGCCATTTCTTGAAATCGTTCCGTAGCGCGGAGAGTTTGGCGCGATAAGACTTGACCGATGTGCTGCTGAAATCGATTTTCTTTCCTTGCGGCGGCTTGGTTTTGACGTAGGTGCTCAACGGGTCGCCCTTGAGTTGAACGATGGCGCTGCCAGTATCGACACTGGCGCGGTTCTGGGTCGTCGTGTCCGACTGCGCGCGCGCACCGGCGGCGAGTCCAATCGAAAGGGCTAAAGCCAGGATTGTTTTCATGGGGTTCCTTGTGTGGTTGTGACGGATGTTATTATCTTGTCCAACACTTCAACTCCCCTTTGCTGCACTGGGGGAAAGCGTTAGAAATTAAAATCCCTCTACCGGAAACAAGCCTGTCCTGTCAAGTTGGAAAGCAGGAGCACACCGAACGTGGGGACTGGTGCGCTCGCAGAAGAAGGAGAAGCGACGGAGATTGAATCCCTTGCGTGTTAGGAATTCCCGGCAATGCTGACGCGTTGCGGCGCAGCACGTTCAGCGGAGTCGCCAGACAATGCGCGCCTTGTCCAAGTCGTAGGGTGACATCTCCATCTTGACGCGATCGCCAACCGTGAGGCGGACCCAGCGTTTGCGCATTTTTCCGCAGATGGTGGCGAGCACCAGGTGTTTGTTGTCGAGCTCCACACGGAACATCGTGCCAGGGAGGACGGTCTGGACGCGACCTTCCAATTCGATATGGTCTTCTTTCATAGAGTTGTTTGGCTCTGACACCGGTTGGCGGCCAACGGCTGCATCCCATTAACCGGTAAACCGGGACACGGCCAGATAAAAAAATCGAGGCCCGGTAAATCCGGGCCCCGACCCTATGCAAAACGAAAGCTTAGTAGCGATTCCGCCCGCCGCCGTATTCGCGACGCCCGCCGCCACCACCACCCCCCGTGCGCTCTTCGCGGGGCTTGGCGACGTTGACCGTAAGGTTGCGCCCGTCCAAGGCCTTGCCGTTCAAGCCGTCGATGGCTTTCTGGGCCTCCTCAGCGGTGCTCATGGTGATGAAGCCAAACCCGCGCGGACGGCCGGTGGTCCGGTCCATCATCAGGTTGGTTTCGATGACCGTGCCGTGCGCGGCGAACGCGTCCTGCAGGTCGTTTTCGGTGACGTTGAAGGAAAGATTTCCCACAAACAATTTATTACTCATATGATGCTTTTACTGTCCTAGACTAAACTTTGCTTTCTCCAGACTGTTCCCGAACATCGGGTTTAAAATCATCACTGAACTGAGTTCACCTGAAGATTTACCATGCCTTGAAAATGACAAGCTATCTAACAGACGCCCCAAGGATGGCCTTTTCTGACCGGATAGCAACAAGTATTATCAACTATCTTTTGAGCGCGCAGCCGGGCTGTTGGCCTGATGATCCGACCGGATCACCCGATTGGATATGAAATCCACTGTGCAAAGGCCAAACTGCGCTGGCGCCACTCTCAAGGCTCAAAAACGCGGACGCGATAGAACTTATTGCTAGAGGGAGAGAGGAAATCTTCCACCACAGCCGTGCGATTGGAGATCGAAAAAACAGGTGCGTTGCCGGCCACGTCCAACGCCGACCACGAATTGCCGTCAAAGAAATTCGTCGTGCCCTGAACTTCAAATCCGCGATCGGCAATCTGCGGGAAAATGATCTGCGCCGAACCGTTACTGAGCGCGATGGAAATTGTCCAGGCGTCGAAGGAATTCGTCGGGTCCGTGCGAGTCAGGAATTCGAGATAATTCTTCGCATGGTCCGCGTCGGGGTCGGCATCGGGGTCGGCGCTGGGCGCGTTAGTGGCACCAAAATTCGCGATCTGCCAGTCTTGAAAACTTTGATAGCCCGGCAGATCATTCGTGATCCACGCGCTGACAAGCCCGATGGCCTGTGTATCCAGCACAGTTGAAGCCAACGGCGGCATCCGGAGTGTTGCCGGGGTGGATAGGCGCGTCAACATCATGGAGTCGGCGGGCGAGCCGGGCGCGAGGACGCGGTTGTTGGGGTTGCCTTCGTTGTCAAGCAACGCTCCGTTGATGAGACCAGCGTTGGCGGTGGTGGTGGTGATGCGCGCGTCCCACAGAGCCTGCGCCGAACCTCCGGGCTGATGGCATTGCGAGCAATTCGCCGCGAGGTAGGAACGAACGCGATACTCCAGGCTGACCGTGGTGTTGGTGGGCGGAGCCAGCGCCCGCAGGGTGTGGATGCCTGTCACGTTGGTGTTGAAGTATCCCGCGAGGCTCAGCGCGGCGATTTGATTCGTCGCGCCGCCAGCGTAGTCGTAATCCCGATTCAGCTGTGGCGTATTGAATCCCAGTGCGTACCCGGCTGCCGGCGTGTGACAGATCAAACACTCCTGTCGGCTGGGATAATGCCACACTTGCGTCCTCAGAACGCCGCCACCCTGGTCAATCACGAATGGTTCATCCATTCCCTCCACTGGTACCAAAGTTGCGTTGGTTAGGGAATTGCCCCAGCGGTAAGTCACGCCATAAACGCCAGTCGCATTCTTGACGATGAATCTTGTTTCAATCCGCTTTCGCGACGCCGGCACGCCGTTCGTCAGTTCCAACTCGAAATGTTTGATCCAAACTGCGCCTGTCGGAAACGACCAGTTGACGTCGCGGTTGAAGCCGATCGTGAGGTTCGTGTTCGGGACGGAAAACCAGCGGGATTTGATAGCATTGTCCGACCAAAACGGAACGTTGATGTCATACGGCACGATGCCTGGTTGCGGCGTGAGCGAAGTAAGATTCGCAAACGTCCCCGTGTCAGCCAGCGTTGGCGGTAGTGCATCGCCGCCAACCTGATTCGTCGAGTAAATCAGGCGACGGATGATACCGAGATTGTAATCAGCCATCAGCACGTCGCCGTTGCTTGGATCAATGCCGAAAGCCGTGATACCTGTTTCCGCAAAGAGCCACTGCAAGGGCGTCGCATTCGTGCCGTCGTAATGTAGCCTCCAGACATTGCCGCTCACATAGTCGGCAAAAACGTACGCCCCGGCTAGTTGCCCAATCCGATTGCCGCGATAGACAACCCCGCCCATAACAGCGAAACCTTGGTTCGTGCCACCGCCGTGGCCGTATTCCAAAATCGGGTCCGTGGGCAGAAAACCGTCCGGTGGTGTTTTCGGTCCGGCATGCAATCCCTCTCGGTAAGCCCAGCCGAAGTTGCCGCCTTTGATGATGATGTCCACTTCTTCCCACGCATCTTGGCCCACATCGGCGCAATACAAGAAACCGGTTGCAGGATCGAAGCTGAACCGCCACGGATTGCGGAGTCCAACCGCCCAGAACTCCGTGCGCACATTAGCGGGATTCACACTGGTGCCGTTGAAGCTTGTAGCGCCGACAAAAGGATTGTCCGAGGGGACCGCATAGTTCGTGGTGCTGGCCGGATGCGCGTTGGGCAGCAGGCTTCCCGCTCGTGGGGGGACATCGACATCAAGTCGCAGAATAGCCGAGAAGAAGTCTTTATCAATGCGCTGATCATTATCGTATTGTCCGTTGCCCCCGCCTTCGTCACCAAGCGAGACGTAGAGGTAGCCATCCGGCCCGAAATGCAAATCGCCAGCGTTGTGGTTGTCGTCCTGGTCAAACTGTGTGATTAGCCGAATTTCCGAACTCACATCCGCTTGATCGGGGTTGTTGCTAGACACCTGGAAACGCGACAAAATGTCGTGCAAGCCACTTCCGGCGGTCGTCGTGCTATTACCGGTGTAAAAAATGTAAAAATAGCCGTTCGTCGTGTACCCCGGATGAAACGCCATCCCAAGCAAACCGGGCTCTTCGGTCGGACGCCGAAATACTATGCTGCTCGAGATGTCCAGGAAGACGGTACGATACGGATTTGCGAGATTTGTGATGACCGCCACGCGGCCCGCTTGTTCCACTACGAACAGGCGATTGGTTTCACCCGGAGGGCTGAGGATGGCGACTGGATTGGAGAAGGTGAGATTTCCGAACGCATTGGTCGCTTGGTAACCATACACCGGCGGTGTTTGCGGCATTTGCAAGGTGGTGTTCGCTACCCGGGTCAACGGGCTGGCACCTTGGATCGATATGGCACAGCTAAAAACAACGACAAAAGAAGTCCCCAGCCGAAAATCAAGCAAATTCATTCGCACGAATTTGCTTCGTTGCCGGCTGTTTGTCAAAAAATCGGATCAATAACTTTTGTGATATTCCTGGCGCTCCAGTTGCCGCGCGAGGGATTGCACAGCGGGGGCTTGCGCAACGTCCGTGAATAGATTGTCCGTTACCGTCGTGAATTTTTTCAACTTCAAGCGCGAGGAAAATCCGAGCCGAGAGCGCGAACTTCAACACCGGCACGCAGAAGATGTCGGCGCCCGGGCCACGCTCGTGGAACACGGCTTGCTAAGATGCCGGTGTATGACGAAAGGTTATTTGATTGATATGGACGGCGTCATCTACCGGGGTTCGACAATGATCCCCGGCGCAGTTGAATTCATACAACAACTTCAACGTTCGGGAACGCCGTTTCTTTTCTTGACGAATAATTCCGAACGTTCACCGAAAGACCTCGTGGCGAAATTTAGTCATTTTGGATTAAAAGTATCGTGGAAAAACTTCTACACCGCCGCTCATTGCACGGCAGATTTTCTCGTCCGCCAACAACCAACGAGCAGCGCATTTGTCATTGGCGAAGGGGGATTGATTGTCGCCTTGCAGGAAGCCGGGATTGCGTTCGATTCGATCAAACCGGACTTCGTCGTGGTTGGCGAAGGACGCCTCTTCAACTTTGAAATCGTTGAGAAGGCGATGCGACTGCTGGCCAATGGCAGCCGACTGGTTGCCACCAACCCGGATACGTGGTGCCCGACCGATGCCGGGCCGCGCCCTGGGACCGGGGCATTGGCGGCGCTGCTCGAAAGTGCCACCGGCAAGAAAGCCTATTGCCTGGGCAAGCCCAACCCGTTCATGTTCGTGATGGCGCGCAAGCGACTTGGACTCCGAAGCAACGAAACCATCATGATCGGCGACACCATGGAGACGGACATTCGCGGCGCGGTGGAACTCGGCATCCCGGCGTATCTCGTGTTGACCGGCTCCACCAAGCGCGAAACGGTGGCTCAATATCCCTACCAACCCACCGGCATTCTTAATTCAATCGCCGACCTGCTGGATTTGGAGGAATCCGTTCTGGCACACGCAGCCGCGACGGTGTGATTTGGTCGCCTGGTCTCGGCTTCACGCGTATTCAACCAAGTCCTGCCGCGCGCACAATGGTCAAGCGAATGCGAAAGACGGCCTTGACTCTGATGTTGATGCGCTCGGCGGATCTATTTCGAGGAGGCTGAAGGGTGAATTCATGCCTCTCAGCGGACATGCATCCTCAGTTAGAAGCTATTGATGGATAAATGCTAAGTAGATTTGTCGGGACATCCGCTGCAAGACTTTTTAAGCTCGTGGGCATGAGTAAAAAAACGCAGCCCAAGCCCACGGCATCCGAGCAAATTA